>NZ_JACGBH010000016.1:0-39296 GCF_020138295.1 Campylobacter sp. Cr9
GGGTTGGGATTGGTTAAGTAATTTGAAAAAGAATTTGAAATAGGAATTACGAAAAGAAATTAATTCCTATTTTGATTAAAATAGGAATTTTAAATTATTTTTTATTATTTGGATTTAATTGCGCACCACGATTGCCATGAACTTTTGAATGAGCTGTGTTTTGACCTGGGGTGCCCTTGTTAGCATTAGCTTGGTTAGCTTTATGATTAGCGTTTGCGTTACTCATATTTACTCCTTTCTTGTTTTTTTAAATTATACCCCCCCCCAAGCTTAAATATAACTTAATCTCAAGGCAAAGGAACAAAAAGAAGCTTGTAAAATACTATAAAAATTTAATTTTTTACTTTAAATACTTAAAAAATTCTCTTTTATATTGTTAAAAAGTTTATTAGAGATTACTTTTTTAAATTCTTTATCAATATTTAAAGCATTAAAAAACTCTTGATAATCAAAATATAAATCAGATGAGATTTTTTCTAAGCTATCATAAAAACTCTTTTTGGCATTATTTTCATCGTAGTTAAATGTAAATGAGCTTTTTAGTAAAGAATCGTTTTCTAATTCTTCTATAATGGTGTTTAAAATCTCTTTGGTTTTATTATCATTATCTTTATAAATATCATTAAAGTTTTTAATAATTTTTACTAATTCTTCTAGTTGCTCTTCTTTGCTCTTTTTTATTTTTATGCCTGATTGTTTGATTGTAGGATTGCTTGCTAATTCAATATTTGTTGTGCCTTGAAATTTCACATTAAATTTTTGCAACCTTACATTATCTAGCAAATCTTTTATATCTTGAGCGGTTTTTCTTTGGATTTTGCATATTAGGTATTTTAAAAATATTGATAATTTTTCTAATTTTACATCATCAATATCCATAATAGGATTTAAATATTCATAATTATTTATGTATTTATTAGCTACTTTGTAAAACTCGTTAGCCAAGCCTTTTTCACCTATTAAAGTAGAAAATCTATCTAAATAAGAGCATATATTAGCCCCCATACTCTCATAATCAACCTTAATTGCATCTTTTATATATTCATAATAAAGCTCTATAAACTCACTTACATCATATTCATTAAAAACACCATAATTTAGCAATATATAATAAAGCTCATAAAGTTCATTTGGATCACTAGCTTTCTCAAGACAACTAAATTCACAATATCTTGAAAAAGCATTTTGAATATTCTCATAATTATTAGCAAAATCTATTACACAAGTATCTATTTTACCGTTTTTTGTGCGATTTAGCCTTGATAGGGTTTGCACTGCTGCTACATCGCTAATTACCTTATCAAGATACATAGTATGTAGCAATGGCTCATCAAAGCCTGTTTGGTATTTGTTCGCTACTACTAGGATTTTGTTCTCATCTTTTTTAAACTCTTTTGGTAAATTATTTTCGCTAAAACCATTTAAACTTCTTTCTGTGTATTCAACATCATCTAACTTTAATTCACCAGAAAAAGCCACTAAAACACCTATCTTATAATCTTTAAACAATTCTTTTAGATTTAAATAATATCTTAAAGCACTTAGCCTATCATCAGCTACTACCATTGCTTTTGCTTGATTGTTTATCTTATATAAAGTATTAGCCATGAAATGCTTTAAGATTATTTGTGATTTTTGCTCTATCGCTTGAGCTGAATTTGTAGCAAATTTTACAAGCTTTGCCATAGCTTTGCTCTCATCATAAACCTTATTACCATTACCTTTCACGCTTAATTCAAAAAAGCTTTTATATGAAGTATAGTTTTGTAAAACATCTAAAATATAGCCTTCTTCAATGGCTTGCTGCATAGAATACAAATGAAATGGATAAAAACTCTCATCAATTTGAGTTCCGAAGGTTTCTAAGGTTCTTTTTTTAGGTGTTGCTGTGAATGCAAAATATGAGATATTTTTATGGTATTTGGCTTTATTAACCTCATCTAAAATCAAATCATCAATATCAAAGCATTCTTCATTGGTATTTGATAATGCACTATTTACGCTTGAAGCTGTTTTGCCATCTTGAGATGAATGAGCTTCATCTATGATTAGAGCGTAGTTTTTATTATCTAGACTAGCTAAATCTTTTATAATATATGGGAATTTTTGAATGGTTGAGATTATTATTCTTTTATTTTCTTCTAGGGCTTGTTTTAATTGCTTGCTACCTTTTCTAATGCTTTCTACATAGCCTTTAGTATTGTTAAAACTACTTATGGTGCTTTGGATTTGATTATCTAAAACTACTCTATCAGTTATCACAATAACAGCATCAAACAAGGCTTTATTATCTACATGTAAATTGCTAAGCTTAAATGTAAGCCAAGCGATAGAATTACTCTTGCCACTGCCTGCACTATGTTGGATTAGATATCTTTTTCCGCTTTTAAATTCTTTAACATCTTTACATAATTTATCCACTACATCAAACTGATGATATCTAGGATAGATTAGGCGTTTTTCTTTAGTTTCTTTATCTTTTATTATTTTCATATAATTTATGATGATATCGCTTAAAGTATCTTTAGATAGCATTCTCTTCCATAAATAAGAAGTCTTATAATCATTATTTATTGCTGGATTTCCTGCACCTGTTTTCACGCCTAAGGCTGCTTTGCCATCGTTTAAGCCTTTGTTAAATGGTATGAATTTCGTTTGATTTCCTTGGATTTTAAGACTTAGATAAACTTCGCTAGAATCCATAGCAAAATGCATTAAAGAATGCCTAAATATAATCTCATCTGCATTGCGTTTTTTATATTGAGTTTTAGCATTTTCTATATTTTGTCCTGTTAGTTCGTATTTTAGCTCTATTGTAGCTATACTTAAGCCGTTTATGAAAATTACTAAATCTATACTTTCGCTATCTTCATTAGAAAAATAAAGCTGCCTAATACATGAGAAAATATTCTTAGAATAATCATCACATAATTTAGAGTTTAAAGTATTGTTTGGCTTAGGAGAAAACAGCTTGAACTCAAACTCATCTAGCTTGATTGATTTTTGAAATAAATTCAAATAATCTATATTTGGGATGTTTTTAATGATATTTAAAATCTTGTTTTTGTAGTCTTGATAGCGTGAGCTTAAAATGCTTAGTTCTTTAGGATATACGCTATTTAAATAAGCAAAAAAGATTTCTTCATCAAGCCCAAAGGTTTTATTATAATCTTGGCTAGTTCTTTTAATATAGCCTTGATTTAACAAATGCCTTTCTATGTAGCTTTCATAATCTTTTTCACTTGGTTTAATCATAACGCTTCTCCTTTAAAAAATGTTTCTTTAAATTCTTCTGATAGCTCTGAATGTTTATCTTTGTATCTTTTAAGATTTTCACAAATTAAACTATTCAGTTCATCATTTTTATGCAAATCTATATAAAATTCTTGCATTTTTAAAAACAACTCTTCATCTGCATTTTTAAACATCTCATACATATCATAATAAATATCATCTTTAATTTCTTCTGCAACATTATCTTGCGTAATACTATCTAAGTATATATATTTTTTTATTTTTAACACTAACTCCAAATGAGATGAAATAAAATCTTTTATGATACTTAAATATACAATATTGCCTTTAAAGGTTTTAATATCTTCTAAAATATTATTTAAATACAATGTAATCAATTCATTTAAAACATTAGTTTCAATATTTTTGAAACTCTCTAAAATCTCTTTAATACTTTTTGAAAAAACCACCTTATCATCATATAAATGATTAATATTCATTAGATATTCAAAATTAGTTTTTAACTTATCCGCACCACTTTGTATTGCTTCATTAATTAGTATCGTAAAAAAATCTTGATTTATTATGTTTGTTAAATTATCTCGTTTTTGTATTTTACTTTCTATAAAATTTTTAGCATAATCAGCTTTATTCTGATAATTTACATTATTAAACCTACAAATAATTCTTATCAAGCTTTTTAAAATTTCACTATCTAAATTATCAAATAAATTATGCTCGTTTAATTTAAGAAGAATATTCATAACATTAGAGCTGATATCTTTTAATTGTGAAACTAATTTATATGCAATTCTATTATTTATAACTTTTTTTAAAATATCTACTTCTAGTTTCATATAAGGTTCAAAATGATTATATTCTGAATAAATATAAAAATATTCTTTAATTTGGGCTTCATCCCTATCGCTAAATAAACCTAATGCAACAAATTTTTCAAACCCATCTTTATATATTTTATGTATTCCTTCATAAAAAACTTGTGAGTTGCTATGAAATTGTTGGGTATCTTTAGTATATTTATCCCAAGTTTCTATTAAATTTTTCTCATAAAAATCAGCAAAAATATCAACCTTTCCTTTTTTACAAAAATACATAAATTCAATAAAACTATCAGCTATGTCATCAAACAAAGAAGGCAAAATTTCATCTATTAATCCTTCCATAAAACATTCAACTTGCTTTAAATTGTTTTTAAGATTAGGATAGTGAAAATTTTTATCTTCACGATAAATAGCCTTATGAAATAAAACTATTTTTCTAAAATACTCCCTAAGTTCAGTTTCATAAGCTTTCAACTCATAACCCTTTTTTAAATTATCCAATAAATACTTCATCACTTTTCGATAATCAGAGTTAAATACAGCCATACCATAATCATCATCTTTTGCAATATTTATCAATAATTGTGATGTATTTTCATCGCTACATTTATTATAGATAATAAAATCTACATCTATTTGCTTAGCATTACCCCATATAAATTTTGTATATCTTAAAAACTTCATCAACCTGTTATCTTCTATCGTCTCAGCATTTTCATTAATTAATTCTCTATTCAATAGATTTTTTAAACTATCAACATTATGAAATATTTTATAAAATAATTCTCCATATTCTTCTCTTAAAATAAGCAAAAATGCAATTAACGGCTCATTCTCTTCTACAAAATCTCTTTTGATATTCTTTTTATTTTTTAACAAGTTGCATTCAATTTGAAAATTATTTAAAAAATGGATAATTCTTCTTGGGTTACTTGCATATTCTCTTACTACAATAGTCCCTGTGTTTGGGTTTAGCTTATTTAAACCATATTTATCCAAAAGCTTGTCATATAAGATTGATAAATCCCCATCATGATAACCTTTAACAAAAATATACATATTAAATATTTTTCTTAACTTTTCAAACTTATCTCTAACTTTATCATCAATAATCCGTGTATCATCAATAGGTATTACAAAAATAACATCCTTTAATCCTAAAAAATTCTTAATGTCTTGCAAGGTTGTATTTACAGAATCTTTTTCACACCTATCAAGATTATCTATAACTATCACTAGCTTATTTATATCATTTTTTGAAAAAATTGTATTTTTTAGCTTTTTAAAGCAATCTTCAAATTCTTCAGGGGCAAACATTAATGGCTCTTGAATAGTGGTTTTATAATCAATTGAAATATTTTTAGAAAAAGTAGCTATAAAAGATAAAACAGCTATTATTCCGACTTGATCAATTTTTATAGATTTCATAATTTGCATTATATTATCTATTTCAATACCATTAAAATAAATAATGTCTATTGTTTTTAAAAACAACATAAATACAAATATCATAATAAAAAGTAATAAAAACGTAACTAAATATTTCCAATTAAATTTACTAGATACTGCTACATCCTGAGTTTTATTTGTATAAAAACTTTTACAACCCCATTCTTTTATATTAAATCGTTTTGCAATTTCTAGTAAAAAAGTTCTTCTAAATGAATCGTGAGAATATTTCCAAGCATCATATACAACAAAAGATACTTTTTCTTTGCTAATACCATAATTATTAAACTTATCTATAACATCTCTTATGATAGATGATTTGCCGCTACCCCATTCTCCAAAAAGTCCTATCGTGCAAGGTGTATGAGTGGTTTTTATTATTTCTTGTAAAGTATCTGAATATTTTCTAGTTTCTAAAAAATCATTTTCATCGTTTAAATTATCTAGTTCTATGTCTTGTATAAGCTTGAGTTTATTATCGCTCATTTTAACTCCTTTAGTATACCTTTGGTGGTGGTGTCTATTAGGCTTGTTTTGTATTCTTGAATAAGGCTTATTTGTTTTGTTATATTGTTTATTGCTTTGTCTATCTTCTCGCACTTATCATCTAAATATTTTGCGATTTTCTCTTGCTCTTCTAGTGGTGGTAGAGCTATTTCTAATTCTAATAAATCAAATGTATTTATTGCAGGATAATTTGCACCTTTTGAGATTTTATTTATTTCATCAATTAAATAATCACTACCTAAAACATAATAAATAAATTTGTTATTTTCTTTTGTTCTTAATTGTGCATATCCAGTAGATGCAACATAATCTCCATTCAATTCAAATAAAAAATTATTTTTTTGATATGGTCTTACAAGTTGAAATAAAATATCCCCTTTATTTAAAACCCTTTGAGCTCTACTTGGTGCATTATCCTTATTGATAAATTTTTCATAAATCAATTTTCCTTCAATTACACTCTCCAAATCAATATAGTAAAAATTATTAGGTAATTCACCAGTGCTTGGATTAGCTGTTACTACATATCTTAACTTAATTGCTTCCCAATGGGTGGGGATTTTGCCTAAGTGGGGGATGTGGGTGTCTTTTAGTTCGGTAGATTTGTTTAAGCCTTTTGTGGTAGCTTGATTTATCAAAACTTGTTTTTGTTCTTTTAAAAGTTCTATAAATTTCGTTTGTTTAGTTACAAAATCATCTATTTTTTTGCACTTCTCATCTAAAAAATCAGCGATTTTCTTTTGCTCTTCTAATGGAGGTAAAGGTAAATACATATTTTTAAATTCTAAATAGTCTATACTTTCTCTAATCTCCATTATTCCATAAGCAAATTGTCTTAAGCTCTTTTGTAATGCTTTTGACTGAAAAAGATATGAATAATACCTTATAAGACATTGTTGATTTTTTACCCTTAAGACCAAATAAATGGGGCTTACCAACCCATCGTAATTAGAAACACCCAAAGACCCTATAACTGCGTTCATTTTATTTAAAACTAAATCATTTTTTCTAGCTATTTTATAACTAGATAAATCATCTTTAGATTTATTCCCAATATCTCCTTTATCTTCATAAAGAATAACACCCACATCTTTTACTAATGATAAAATTTGTTTTATTTCTAAATTTTTATTAATTTCGTTGATATTATCAAAGATAAATTTTAATGGTTTTACTTCCCAATGAGCGGGGATTTTACCTAGCCATTTTATGCCACTATCTTTATAAGCACTCATTTTACAGCCTTTCTAAAAGCTTTATATCAGCGTTATCCATTTTGCTAAAAGCAAAGGTTTTTTTGCCCAAATCTTTTATGCTAGCACCGATATGATAAATATCATTATCAATTATCAAAAACCTATCGTGAAATGAATTAGTTTGCTTTATTGTGATTTGATTTTTGTTTTGTGAATTGTATTTTTGAATATCAAGACTAAGTGTTTTTGTGATTGTTGGAGTATGGATACAAACGCTTGCTTTTTCGTTTTTTCCAAGCATTAAAATCACGCTTTCATCTACATAATTATCAATTAAAATTATTTGTTTTTTAGCTGATTTAATCAATTTACTTACAAAAACATAAGCATCAAAAATCTTACCATTATAAAAAACACCACTTTTTGGGACTTCTTCTATGCTAAGTGCTTTTTGTATGCTAGATATGCAAGCATCATGCTCTAATAATTTTTTTTCTATTTGCAAAAACCTAGTTTCTGGATTAGCCAAATACAAATTTTCTCGTAAAAAAGAAAAAGTCCTTATCAAAGCCAATGTAACTTCTGTAGCTACCTTACTTTTTAGGATAGTAGCTAACATATATATGCCATTTTCTGTGAATGCTTTTGGCAAAAATCTAGTCTTTGAAAAATTTGCGGTCGGAAATTTCGTCCGCAAATCATCAAATTCTTCCGTGCTTAGCTCAAAATAAAAATCGCTTGGGAATTTATCTTGATTATTTTTAACAGCTTCGTTTATTCGCTTTGTTTCTACTTTATAAATCTCTGCTAAATCCTTATCTAGCATAACTTTGGTGTTTCTTATTGTATAAATTTTATTTTTTAAATCATCTTGTAATACTGCTATTTTTTTCATGATAAAATCTCGCCTAAAAGGTCTTTTAGTTCGTTTTCAAGTGAGCTTAATTCATGTTTTATCTCATCTAATTCTCTTGGCTTTTCGTAGGTGTAAAAATACTTGTTAAATAGTATTTCATAGCCTATTTGCTTACTTTCTAAATCCACCCAAGAGTTTGGCATAAATGGTTTTATTTCTTTTTCATAGTATTCGTTTATATCGCTAGTGAGTGGGATTTTTTCTGTGTTGGTGTTTTTGTCGCTGTTTATTAGGAGTTTTAGCTCTGATTTGCTTAGCTTTACGCCTAAAAACTTTGCAAATTCTAAAGAATTTTTAAAATCTTTTGGGCTTTGTTCAAGTTCTTTTAGTTTAGAGATAATTATTTCTTTATCTTTTAGTTTGTTAAAGCTTTCGTTATTTTGTAATTCATTTAGCGTTTTTACTTGCTCAACTACTACTTTTATATAACCCAAATCATCGTTATTTAGGATAATGCAATCATCATTGCTAGCATTGCTTAAAAACTGCTCGGTGATTTTTTCTATTTGTTCGCTTGACATTTCGTTTGATTTTGAGCCTAAGGATTTTTTCATTTTTTGATAATAATTTGTAGCGTTCATTAGCCACACTTTGCCTTTTTTGTGCTTTGGCTTTTTGTTTGTAAGAATCCATATAAAAGTAGGTATGGGTGTATTATAAAACATATTTGTAGGAAGTGCGATTATGGCTTCTAACAAATCATTTTTTATAATATGGCTTCTTATGGCTACTTGACCGCTGTCTGAGTTGAATAATGGGCTACCATTATGAACGCTTGCAATCCTGCTGCCTATACCGTTAGGATTCATCTTGCTAATCATATTTAGCAAAAACATCATCTGACCATCGCCTTTACCTGTAATGCCTATCTTAAATCTATCATCATTGCAAACGGTTTCATTTTTGACCTTTTTTACTCCTAGTTTTCTTTGGTCTTCTTCCCAATTTTTGCCATAAGGTGGGTTAGTTAGCATGAAATTAAATTTTTCATTAGGGAAGGCATCTTCGCTTAGGGTTGAGCCAAATTTTATGTATTGAGCGTTTTCTCCTTTAATTAGCATATCTGCTATACAAGTTGCATAGGCTTCTGGATTTACTTCTTGTCCGTGTAGGTGGATTTTTAATTGATTTTTATTTTTATCAATTTTATTTAATAAAAAATCTTTAGCTTCTGTTAGCATTCCACCACTTCCACAGGCATTATCATATATAGTATATGAACCACCTTCTAGGCTGTCTTTAATAGGTAAAAATATTAGATTTGTCATAAGCTTTATGATTTCTCTTGGGGTGAAGTGCTGTCCTGCTTCTTCATTGTTTTCTTCGTTAAATTTACGGATAAGCTCTTCAAATACATAGCCCATTCCAAGATTGCTTAAACCTTCGCTTATTAGATTGCCATTACTATCATACACTGGCTCTAGTGAGAAATTTATCTTTGGGTCGCAAAAGTTTTTTATGATTGGATAAAGGATATTTGCTTTATCTAATTTATCAATTTCGTTAAAGAAGCTAAACTTATCAATAATATCAACTACATTTTGGCTAAAGCCTCTAAGATATGCTTTAAAATTATCCTTTAAAAACTGCTCGTCTTTTAATAATGTTTCTAGACTAAATTCTGAGATATTGTAAAAATCATATCCACTTCCGTGTTTGATACTTTTTAGAATATTGAAATTTGAATTTTCATCTAGTTTTTTGTAGGTATTTAACACTTTTTCTTTTGTTGGAAGTAGCACTACATCAAGGCGACGAATAATACACATCGGTAAAATTACATCTCTATATCTGCCCTTTACATAATGATCTCTTAGACAATCTGCTATATTCCAAATAAAATTAATCATATTTTGGTGTTTTTCTATATTCATAAAAATCCTTATATTTTAAATAGGCTATTATGGCAAAAGAATGCTAAAAATATTGATATTTTATTTTAAAAATATTTTATGATTAGAGAATTTAAAATAGGAATTTCGTTTGTTTATAAATATATTAATTTCAAGGCAAAGGGGCAAAAAGGAGCTTTAACTTTATTTTGCTTTCAAAAATTTCTGGCTTATATTCTAAGGTTTTTCCTTGCAAAATATCGTTTAAAAGTGGATATATAAGCCATACTTCACTAGCTTTAAACTTTGCTGCATAGGCAAATACTTGATATAAATCAGCTTGGCTAATACCACTTAAATCGTTTATGATTTTATACTTTGTATCAGCGATAATTTTTTTGCCGTTAAATTCAATCAAAATATCAGGTCGCATTAAAAAACAATCTTTTCTCTCATCTTTTATCAAATGTCTGCTCGATACTTGAGTATGTATGCTTATATTTGGATTTTGTTTTTTAAGCATAAAAGCTACAAAATCTTCAAAAAGTCTATTCATATCAAAAAGCAAAGCATAAGCATTTTTATCCCCTGCAAATGGCGTAAAACTAAAGCCATTTAGAAATAACTTGCACCATAAAAGTATGTTTTCATAATAATGATAATGCTTATTTTTTACACTAAATTCACATTTTTTAATGCTAATTAAACTTACCTCATCAAAAAATCCTAAAAACTTCAAAATCTTTTTATTTTGACTTAGTTTTTTTAGATGAAAAAGCGTGGTTTTTATGGTTTGATTTGTCGCATTATCTATGATGTATTCATCATTTTCGGTAAAAAATCGCTCTTTATGTGCTAGATTTTGCCTTAAATGCTCGCTAAAAATCAATTTTCCTTTTAAAAATGCTTTATTGTTTGATACTTTTACATAATCACTCATAAGCCCTTTGTTTAAAATCACGAAAAGTTCTTCTAAAAACATCTCAACAAAGACTTCAAAAAGCGGCATTTTTTCATCTTTTAGCGTTGCTTTAAGCGATTTTTTAAATGGGCTTTCTTGTAAAGTTCTTAAAAGTTCTAAAAGTAGCTGTTTGGGATTTAACTCTCTTGCTTTACACTCCCTAAACATCTCATCTTTTAGCTCATAAGCCTTGCTTAAATCTATGCTCGGCATTATTTTATTGCTTTGTTTTGAAACCTTAGGATAGATTTCTAAAACCCCGCTTTTTGTTTTGATAAGCCCTACGAATTTCCTTGCTTTTAGCTTATTTTTGCCAACTATTCTTAAAAACTCTGGGTTATTTTCAGCAAAACTTATAAGTTCGTTTAAAAACTCATCATTATCAAATAAGCTTATGATTTCATACTCGTAAGTTATTTTAGTCTTCATAGATTTGCTTAAACCAATCCTTTGTTAAACCATTTTCAAAAAATTTATTATTGATGCGTAAAACTTCTTGATTTAACATATTTTTGCTTACTATTAACTTTTTATTATCATTAAGCACCGATTTTATCTGCGAATAATCATTATAAAAATACTCTTCTAAAAGTGGTAAAATCTTCTTTTTAAACACAACCTTAAGCTCATCAATACTATTTATATCCATAAAATACGAATGTCCGATAAGCTTTTCATCGCCTATTAAACACTCAATTCTTTCATTCATTTTATTTAACAATTCTTGAAGATTTACCCCATCACAATCAGAGCTTAAAAGATCACTATTAGGCATAATCTTTTTAAACTCAAACCTACGCCTAAGCGCCGTATCAAGGGTAGTGATACTTCTATCTGCTGTATTCATAGTGCCTATTATATAGACATTATTTGGCACCGAAAAACGCTCTTTGCTATATGACAACACTACTTCTAGCTCTTCAGCATTTCCTAGCCTTTTACTAGGCTCAATAAGTGTGATAAGTTCTCCAAAAATCTTACTAATATTTCCACGATTTATCTCATCAATGATGATTATATATGGCTTTAAATCTTCTTTTTGGTTTTTATAATCATCTTTTTTCTCAAACTCAAAAAGCTTTTTATAAAACATAAAATAATACCCCGCATTACCATGATGAATGCTTTTGCTCTCAAACTTTGGCTTTATATCTTTGTAGCTTTTTATATTTCCTATTTTAAATTCTTCGTAATCACGCCTAATTATATCAAGGGTTAGTCTTTGTCCGCTTTGAGTAGTGCCACCTAGCTCAAACGAACGACACTCGCCGTCTTTATCATAAAAAATACTATGAATATTTACGCCCTTTTCTAGCAAAAACTCCTTGTTTTGGTCTAAAAACTCGCTCTTTACATACTCAGCAAAATAATTTATCAGCTTGTCAAAATCTAGCTCATTTGGAGTAGAGTAATTTATATAATTTTGCTTAGCTTTTTTACACAAATCCTTAAACACACCATCAGCTATCACATATCTTAGCTCATCGTTATCAAAATCAGGTCTAATTCCTTCTACAAATTCTTCATATCCATAGCTTTGATGAAAGGTTGTAAATACAATTTGCCCGTTTTTTACATAGTCTTTAAATCTTTCTTGCATTGCTTTTCTTGTGTAAATTTCGTTTGTTTGAGCTGAAAAATCTTCACCCAAAATCTCTAAAGCTATATTTATAGTATTGTAAGTTTTGCCAACCCCAGGCGCTCCGTATAAAATCTGATTTAGTGGGATATTTTTAGGATTTTGCTTTGGCTCATCTTGTAAAAATATATTTTTAGCATCGCTTGAGTAGTCTTTTATCAAAAATCTAATAAACTCTTTCATAGTTCTTTTAGCGTCGCTTTTGCTTGCTATGTAGTCGTTGTAGGCATTTTTGCCGATTATGTTTATTAGCTCGTTTAACTCTAAAATACTAAAAATATTTCTTTGATATTTAGCCAAAAACGAGCTTTTAAAATCATCAATTAGCTTTAAATAATCCTTACTATCTCTTAAGCGAACTTCTAACCAAAAAGCAAATCTTTGCTCTTGTTCTTCTTCGCTTGGGGCTTTGTTTTGCTTATAATATTTTTCATTTAAATAATCAGCATAAATCCTTGCTGTATAGACAAAATCTCTGCCTTTTCTACTATCTTGAATACTTATAAAATCATCGCTTTTTATATAATTTGCCAAATCTTTTAAGCTTTTATTTTTAATCAAAGTTTTTAAGGTATTTGTCTTTGAGCTTTCGTTTTTCTTGCTCTCATCTGAGTAAAACTCTCCGTTATCTTGCCTTGCATTTTTACTAAGCCACTCATAAAAATCATCGTTATTTTTAGGATTTTTTGGAATAAAATCATCTTTGCTAAAACTCTCATAATATTCTAAAAGCTTTATAAAATCATCTGTAATTTGCTCTAAATCTAGTTTGTCATAGGTAAAATCAAGCTCAGTTAATTTACCACTTCGCTCCATTTCATCAACGGCTTTGCACCTTGCGTTTTCAATATCATGTTTTGGAAATCCAAATGCTAAACGATATTTAAAACCTTCTTTTAAAGAGTGAGAATACCCGAAATAAACATAAACACCATATCTAGGACTAACCTTGCTAGTATTTATAAGCTCATCACTTAAAAGCTCTTTTCTAACAAAAATAATCCAACAAGTATCAGCCAAAGTCCCACTACCGCTACCTATGCTATATTCATAACTATTTTCAAAGAAATTAAAAAATGGCTTAATATTATTAACGCTAAAGCCTTTGGTTGATTTGTTTTTATTTTTAAGACATTTATTTATTTCGCTAATAAAAGCATTTATTCCGCTTTGAAATTCTTTTCTTTCATTATCTGTAAAACTTATAGGCATTTTCTTCCCTTTGTTTTTACTAAATGATAATCAAACAAACTTCACGGGATATTAATATGCTAGAATATAAAAAAATATTTAAAGGATTAAAATGAGTATAAAAAAATATATAAACAAAACTATAGAACTATTTAACAATATTTTTCCATGTTTACAAAGAAATCATAAGCAGATAAAAGATAAACCTGCAACTTCTACAAACAAAGAACAAAATGATGAAGATTTTTTTCAAACTAATAAACTAACAACAAGACGGATATATAAAAATATTAAAAAATATGGACAAACATCTCTTGCTTTAGGGCAAATTTTATTACTAATACTAATTATAGGCTCTGCACTAAATTATGCAAAAATATATGTTTTAGACTTACGCTATCAAGTAGATTTAACATTTGAACAATTATTGGCCTTTGGGTTTTCTAACTTATCTTGGTTTATGTTCTTAATATTTATGTTATATATTTCAACAGAATTTGTATGGCAAATTAAAAATTCAAAAAAAGATGGTAAGCCACTAAAATATTATGATTATATATACTTTATAATTGTATTGCTGATAGTTTATGTTTCTATTTTTATGATATTTTACAATAATTATGAAAAGCAAGATATTTATTTATTTTTTGTATTATTTATAGTCTTAATTATATTAAATCTTATAGTATTTTTTAAAGCAAACAAAAGTAACATAAACTACATTAGACCGATAATACTATTTGTATCAGTAACTATTTTTGCTTTGTCTAAGATAAGTATTTCATCTCTTTCTGGCTTAGGAGATTATAATACTACAATAATGGTTGATAAAAATAACTTTATAAAAGATATTGTAGATATAGAAGATAAAAAAGAGAAATATACAAAAAATTATCATTATAAAGGCGATCATATTGAGCTAAAAGATGTGAAAATATTATCAACTTTAGGAGACATTGCCTATGTGGAGTTATGCAGTGAAAACATGAAAATAGACAAAACATTAAATGATTGTAGAAAAAGCATAAGAGTTGAATTTATCAAAAAAGACATTCACATAATAAGAGATGGCAAAAAGCAAAAAAAAGATTGTGATAATACAACAAATAATGAAACCAAAAAACAAAATAAACAAGATTTAGAAAAATCTAAGCAAAATAAACAAGAAGAAAAAGCCACTAAAAATAGCTAGAATTTAAACTCGGAATTTCGATTGTTTGACATCACTTTGAGCTAGGATTTTACAGCAAAACTTAACCAAAAATACACGAAATAAATTCCTTAAACAAACGAAATTTACTTTTAAATTCCTATTTCAAATTCCCAAAATCTCACTTAGTTTTAAATCAAATCCCTACTCGCTAGCTAATTCCATAACCAAAATCTCAGCTTGAGCTAAAACCCCATCAATCGCAAGCTGTTGCATATCAGGTGGGTAGCCGTATTTATTCAGCACTCTTTTTACAGCTACTCTTAGCCTTGCTCTTACATTTTCTTTTATCATCCAGTCTATACTTGTATTGTTTTTAATGATTTGTAGTATCTCGCTAACAAGAGCTAAAAGCTTTTCATTTCCTAAGATTTTTTCATACTCGTCATTGCAAGCAAGTGCTGAGTAAAAGGCGTATTCATAGTCTTTTAGCCCTAGTTTTTTAGCCTCATCATCCATACTTGCTATGCTTTTACTCATATTTATTAGCTCATCTAGTGCCTCGCTTGATGAAATTAGCTTATTGTTATATTTTTTGATAGCCTCGTTTAGCATTTCGGCTAGTTTTTTAGTCTTTGTTAGGCTTAGTTTTTGCCTTAATTTTATCTCATCATTTAGTATCTTTTTTAGCATTTCAAAGGCTAAGTTTTTACGCTTCATATTCTTTACTTCTAGCAAAAACTCATCAGAAAGTATAGATATATCAGGCTTTTTTATCCCACTAGCATCAAAAATATCCACCACACTAGATGATACGATAGCTTTATCTACTACTTGTTTTATGATTGTTTGATTTATAGTATTTTCACTCTCATTTACCCTAGCAAACTTTAAAAACCTAGCCTTTATCGCATACATAAAAGCGATTTTATCCTTTATACTCAAGGCTTTTTCGTGCGGTATAGCTATCGTATAGGCTTTATCAAGTCTTGCAAACTCATTCATAAACCTATCTTTGCCATTTTCATTTGATAGTATATGTTCTTCTACATCAAGTATATATTCAAGCCTAGCCCCAGTATCAAGCTCAAAGTATCTTTCATAGTCATTTGGTAGCATTTGCTCTACAATCTCTAGCTTTTCTATCATCACTTTTACAGCGTCTTCTTGAGTGGTTACTATATCGCCCTTGCCACCACTTTCACTATAAAACGATAAAGCCTTTTTCAAATCACTTGCAATCCCAAGATAATCCACCACAAGCCCACTAGGTTTATCCTTATAAACCCTATTTACCCTAGCTATAGCTTGCATTAGATTATGCCCTTTCATAGGCTTATCTATATAAAGAGTATGAAGCGATGGCACATCAAAGCCAGTTAGCCACATATCCACCACAATAACTAGCTTTAGCTCATCGTTTATATCTCTCATACGATTTGCCAAAAACTGCTTTTGAGTCTTGCTTGTATGATGTTTGCTAAACTCTGCTCCATCGCTAGAGCTTGAAGTCATCACTACTTTTATAGCCCCGCTATTTAGCTCATCGCTATGCCAGTTTGGTCTTATTTTTATAATTTCATCATATAGCTTTATAGCTACACTTCGGCTTATACTTACTATCATACCTTTTCCGCCAAGCTTACTAGACCTTGCCTCAAAGTGTTCTACTATATCTTTAGCGATTTGTTTTAGTCTGCTTGTGCTACCTACCACTGCTTCTAGCTTGGTAGCTTTTGCTTTTTCGTTTTCTTGGTTTTCAAGCTTTTCATCTAGTTCATCTATGAGCCTTTTTCCTTCTTCGCTTAGCTCTATTTTAGCAAGTCTGCTTTCATAGTATATACTCACAGTAGCACCATCTTCAACAGCTCTTGATATATCATATATATCTATGTAGTTTCCAAAAACTGCAGGGGTATTTACATCATGGCTTTCAATTGGCGTTCCTGTAAATCCTATATAAGTAGCATTTGGCAAAGCATCACGCAGATATTTTGCGAAACCATAGACTATCTTTTGCCCTAGCACATCGCCACTTTTTGACTTTTCTTCTACTACTTTTGCATCAAAGCCGTATTGGGTTCTGTGTGCTTCATCTGCAATCACGATGATATTATCCCTAAGCGATAAACACTCAAATACATTGTCATTTTCTGGGCTAAATTTTTGAATAGTAGTAAATACCACTCCACCACTAGCCACCTTTAAAAGCTCTTTTAAATGCTCTTTATCATTTGCTTGTTTTGGCTCTTGTCTTAAAAGGTTCGCACAACTTGCAAAAGTGCCAAAAAGCTGGTCATCTAGGTCATTTCTATCCGTGATAACCAAAATCGTAGGATTGTTTAAAGCCTTTATCGCTTTAGCACTATAAAACACCATAGATAAAGACTTCCCACTACCTTGCGTATGCCATACCACGCCGCCTTTTTTATCTCCGTCTTTGCTACTTGCTGTGATTGTTCTACTAATAGCTTTATTTACTGCGTAGTATTGATGATAGGCTGCGATTTTTTTGGTAGTTTTTATGCTCAAAATATCGTTTATATCTTTTATTTGCTCTTTTTCAAAAACTATGAAATTACAAATAATATCTAACAAAGTTTTTGGGTTTAGCATACCATCTATTAGGGTTTTTATCTCTAAAGACTTGTTTGGAGCGTAGTTTATCCCATCGCTACTTTTCCACGCCATAAACCTTGAAAAATCAGCCGAAATACTCCCCGCCCTAGCAAAATACCCATCGCTTATCACACAAAAAGCATTGTAGATAAAAATGCTTGGGATTGCTTGTTTATAAGTGTTTATTTGATTATAGGCTGAGTTTATCGTGGCATTTTCATCGCTTGGGCTTTTTAACTCCATTAAAACAAGTGGAATTCCATTTATGTATAGCACTACATCGGGGATTTTGTTTTCTTTAGCTTCTGTGATGCTTAGCTGGTTTGTTATTATAAATTCATTGTTGCTTACATTATCAAAATCAATTAGATTTATGATATCAGCTCTGCTTTCGCCGTCTTTTGTAGTGCTTATATTTACCCCATTTACAAGCTTATAATGAAAGTTTTCGTTACTATCTAAAAGGCTAAGATGATTTGTGCTTTTTAGCTCTTTATAAATCTCATTAGCTTTTGATAAATCAAGCTGTGGATTTAGCCTACAAAGTGCATTTATAAGGCTAGTTTCTAGCAAGACTTCATCGGTAGCTCTTACAGGCTTTTCATAGCACCACCCATGCTCAAGTAGTGATGATATAACAAACTGCTCCAAATCAAACTCGCTAGTCTTCGCCTTGCTCATTTTTTAGTTCCTTTGATTTATTTTCATTAGATTTTGTTTTATTTAATGTCTCAACGTATTCTTTTAATATTTCTAACAAACTTGGCTTTAATTCATAATTATAATCATCACCTATTTCTTTCGATAAGTATTTTCTTAACATACTCATCTTTAAATTTGTTCTAAGCTCAAATTTTGCTTCATCTGTCAAGTCTAATTCATTAGCAGATGCATCGCTAACATCTTTTGCAATAATCCCTATTTTTGCCAAATCTAATTGCTGTTGATGAATATTCATTATTTTACTTATTAGTATTTTACATATTTTATAACAACTTCCAATTATCACAGAAACTATAAAAACATATGGTAATCTAGTAAAAAATATCACAGATAAACTTATATCTTTTTCTGTCTTCCATAATAATGCCAACTCATCAACACTAAAATATAAATCACACAAGACACAAAAAATAATAAGTGAGAAAAAAGCTACAATTTTTATATATATCTCAACTTTCTCATTCGCTCTTTTATTATAGTCTCTAATATCATAAGATATTAAATTTGTATCATTTTCGAGCTTTTTAAGCTCTTCTCTTTTTTTACCTATATTCTCATTTAAAGAATCCAACGATGATTGTTTTTCTTTTACCTTACCGGTTAATTCAACATTATCATTTTTTATTTCAGCATTTTGACTTAATAAATTTTTATTTTTATTTAAGTAGCTTCGCTTTTTGTTTTCCAATCCGCTGTTTGTTTGTAATAAACTTTCTTTTTTAGCTTCTAAGTTATCAATTGTGTTTTTTAATTCATTATAAGAATTTCTAAAATTTTGATGCTCACTTTTTATATCATTTAATTTGTTTTTTAAATCTTCTTGTATTTTCTTAATATTATTGTAATCTTCTTTTATTGTAACCAAATCTTTTGCAAATAACCCAAAAATTTTAATTTTATTTAATGTAATGCTTGTTGCATGAGAAGGTTTTTTAATAGATATTTTATTAGTTACAGTGTTTATAGAGACATCAACACTAGTATTTTTACTTCTAATAATATATTCTTTACTTTCATTTAAGTTAGAATATAAAATTTTTACACCATTTAAATTTTCTTCTGCTGAAACTGTAATATTATTAATATATAAAAGCTCATTAAATTGAAATGTAATAATGTTATTTTTAAGTGTATATGTATAATCACTATTCTCATTAAAAAGTAGCTTGGAATGATTGCTTTTATTGTTTCTAATAAATTGTATTTCTATGTTTTCTAACTCTTTAGTTTGCAATTTTTGAAATTCTTCTTCTGTTTTATCAATTACATTACCATAATTATAAATAATATTATTATTCACTTTATCTCCTTTAGTTATTTATTTTTATTTCTCCGTTTAGAAGTTTTGGAATAAGTATATCACGCATATTTTCTAGGGTTTGGATTTGTTCTAAATTTTTGTCTATTTTATCAAAGATTTTTTTTGCAGTAATATCAAATTTTTCAAGCAATAAATCATCTGCCAATAAAATTTCTATCTCTCCCAAATCTGATTGTCTTATTAATGGTTGAGTGCTACCAACATCTAAATTTTCAAGGCTGCTTGTTTTTAAAACAAAATACATAAAATAAAAATTAGAACTAGGCTTGATGATTAAGGTATTATCTGATAACCAAACTTTTTTAGCTGAATTAATCATAAAAACTTTCCCCAATGTCCCAACTCTGCCTGTATATAACAATGGTTCATTATACAAATATTTATTAGTAAAGCCTATTATCCCATTTGCTCCCAATATAGGATTTTCACCATCATCTTGCATGTCTAATCTTTTTAGTGATTTTCCACTCGTTATACTTGCTAATTCTTTAATTTTAACATTTTGCCAAGATGGGTTTGGGTTTTCTATGAAATAGTGTCTAAAAAGAGTTTGGGCGAGTTCTTCTAGAGTTTTGTTTTGCTCGTGTAGTAACTCTATCTTGTCGTCAATACTACTTAAGATAGTAGCGATTTGCCTTTGCTCTTCTAATGGTGGTAGTGTAATTTCAAGAGATGTAATTGTGTTTAGATTTAAATTTTGTTGTGCAGCACCAGTTGCTAAAATTTCCAAAGTTTCAAAATTGTTAAGTATTAAATAATATATAAAATTATAATCTGCTTTTTCATGATTAATTGTTAAATTACAACATGCTTGATTGGTAGTTAATGGTATTTTATTTATAGCAACCTTACCTGCAGTTGCACCATACATAGCGACAATAACAGAATTTGCTTCTATCCACTTAGCAGATGAATTTTCTAAACCTAGCTGAGAAATATATTTTTCAGTTTCATATATTCTACAATTTTTTACTTCTTTAGTATTCAACCAAGGAATAATACCATTATAATATAAAGCATTACTTGTTAATGGTGTCCCACCAGATGTTACCTTACTACAAATATCCCCAAGCTTACATTTTTTCCAATTATTCATATCTTAATCCCTTGGAATTTATTTCCGTAAAAAATACACGAAATAAATTCAAGAATTTGAATTCGGAATTTCGTTTGTTTAAGCTTAGCTTCAAAGATAATGATGAAAGCATGGCAGAAGAAAAAACGCTAAAAGCTCGTATTTTCAAGCTGTGGGTTGTATAAATTAAGCTAGTTTTAAGTGATTTTGACGAAAGCATAACACAAAACATCATTTAATCTTCTCTAAGTTTTTTAAGATTGTTTCGCTTAGCTCTTGCTCGGTTTTGATTTGGGATTTTAGCTTGGTTAAAAGCTCGTTAAATCTAGTATCAAAATCAAACTCATCATCACTATCAGCAAGCCCCACATAACGCCCTGGAGTAAGCACATAAGAAAGCTCTCTTATCTCATCTATACTAGCACTTTTACAAAAGCCTTTTATATCTTCATAGTCGGCGCCGTTTTTCCAAGCTTTATAGGTGCTTGCGATTTGGTTTATGTCGTCTTTGCTTAGGGTTTTGTTGCGTCTATTTATCATAGTTCCTAAATCTCTTGCATCTATAAAAAGCGTCTTTTTAGCTGTGTTTGGTAGCTTTTGGCGTCTTATAAACCAAAGTGATGCGGGGATACCTGTGTTTAAAAACAGCTTTGCGGGTAGATTTACTATACAATCTATCAAATCATCTTCAATGAGTGCTTTTCTAATGGCTGCTTCATTTGTGGTATTGCTTGTAAGTGCGCCTTTAGCTAGGACAAATCCCGCTATACCGCCGTTTGGCGATAGATGATATAAAAAGTGCTGTATCCAAGCATAGTTGGCGTTGCTTGCTGGTGGGACGCCGTATTTCCATCTGCCGTCTTGTTCTAGCTGTTCGCCACTCCAATCTGAGTCGTTAAATGGTGGGTTGGCTATAATAAAATCAGCTTTTAGGTCTTTGTGAGCGTCGTTTAAAAATGAGCCTTCGTTGTTCCATATCACTTGTGAGCTTTCGATTTTTCTTATGGCTAGGTTCATTTTGGCGAGTTTGTAGGTGGTCTGATTTGACTCTTGACCATAGATTGAGATATCATCTAGTCTGCCTTGGCGAGATTTTACAAACTCTTCGCTTTGAACAAACATACCACCACTCCCACAGCAAGGGTCAAACACCCTGCCCTTGTATGGCTCAAGCATGGCTACTAGGAGTTCTACGACGCATTTTGGAGTGTAGAATTGTCCGCCTTGTTTGCCTTCAGCTAGGGCAAACTCACCTAAAAAATACTCAAATACATGACCTAAAACATCGGCACTTTTACCAGTATCAAAGGCGATGTTGCCTATCAGGTCTATGAGTTCGCCTAAGCATTTGCTATCTAGATTGTCTTTGGCATAGACTTTTGGTAAAACTCCTTTTAGGGTATCGTTGTGTTTTTCTATCTCGTCCATTGCTTCATCTAGCATTTTGCCTATTTTGGGGTTTTTGGCGTTATCTCTTATGTAGTTGTAGCGAGATTTTTCTGGGACGAAAAATATATTGTCAGCTAGGTATTCGTCTGCATCTTCTGGGTCGGCTCCTTCGGATTGTTCTTTGAGTAATTCTTCGTATTTTTGCATGAAGCTATCGCTAATGTAGCGTAAAAATATAAGCCCTAAAACTATGTGTTTATACTCTGCTGCATCGATGTTTTTGCGTAGTTTATCGGCACTTTTCCACAACGCATCTTCTAGTTTAATTTCTACTTTCTTTGCCATTTTTATCCTTAAGTGGTTTTTCTTAGTGTAGCAAAAAAGCCTTATATTTGCCTAGCTCTCGCTAGGCTTAGGAGTGATTAAGAATTATAAAATATCTGCATATTTTTTATTAAACCTTAAAGGCTTATATTTGATTGTTTTATCCTTACTTTCTACCTGTAAAAACAATTCATCTCCTGCACTATTTAAAACTTTAATATTTTTTACAATTACCTTATTATTTTCAATATAAGTTTTATCAATTTGTGAATCATCCAACTTAGATAATATTATTTTTGTTTTTACATAGTTACTATCTAGCTCGACATCTGCATAATAATCACCTATACCTAAAATTTTTACCACACTAAAATTACTATTTGATAAAATTAAGATAGAAGATATTAAAAAGCATATTCTTTTAAAATATTGATTTTTTATAATAGGAAACGCTATGAATAAAATTGCCAACATAATTAATATGGTTAATATAATTGAATCATCATTATTACTGCTTAAAATAAAAACACATAAAAAACCACAAGACAATAAGCTTGTAGCAAGGGTTAAATATTTAAAAGCCTTATCGATAATTCCTTTGGTAGAGCTAGTAAATATTAAATAATTACCTTCATGCAACACATAAATAAGTAAAACTCCTATCATTACCACAAAAAATGAAGATACTAGATATATAAATACATCCTTAAGTTCTAGATTTGGAATATAATGAATATTAAAAACATAATAAATAAAAATTGGCATTACAGCTACAAAATACATAGAATAAAATGCTATTTTAAATATATTATCTATAGATTTTTTGTAAATTCTTTTCAATATCACACAAAATATTTTTACTAATTTATCATTCATAAATTTCTCCTTAATTAATAAAATTCACGAAAAATCTTACATATTCTCAAGGCAAATTGCGAATAAGATTTCGTTGTAAATTATACTCTATCAAGCTCATTTTATCTTTAAAAATATTTTATTTTATATCTTATTCCTTGTTGGTTTATTTATAAAATAACTAAAAAATAAGAATTTAAAATCGGAATTTCGTTTGTTCATATTTGCTACAAACAAACGAAATTTATATCTCAAAAAATCATAGTCTAAAAGCACTAACTACCTACCGCGTTTGCCTAAGTAGATTTTGATTAGAGAGTTTATGTAGTTTTCTATGTCGTTTAATTTGTTGATTTTTGTTAAAAATGGTAGCATTTTTACTATGAGTTCGG
This sequence comes from Campylobacter sp. Cr9, assembly GCF_020138295.1. Taxonomy (NCBI): domain Bacteria; kingdom Pseudomonadati; phylum Campylobacterota; class Epsilonproteobacteria; order Campylobacterales; family Campylobacteraceae; genus Campylobacter; species Campylobacter sp. Cr9. The sequence continues at coordinate 23,616 of NZ_JACGBH010000016.1, forward strand.
TTGCGATTTTGTTTTTGATACTTTCATCAAATTCAGGCACATTAGAAAATTTACTAAATTCACTATCAAGCAAGGCAATGATTTGCCCAACATCATCCTTGTCAAAATCCCTAGCAAGATTACGCTCAAGCGGGTCATCAGCCAAATCCTTTTTAAAATCCTTAGCCAAATCACAGCTAAGCTTGTAAAACTCGCTCTCACTAAGCCTTTTTGCCCTATAATCTTCCAAAATCTCTTCTATTCTCGCACTAAACCTTACAAAAATTTCAGGATTTATCACTTCGTATTTTTTCACTTCTTTTTCTAGTGCATTTAGCTTTCCATGAGCCTTCACCTCATCGCTAAAATCACCCGCCACCCTTGAAAAATCATCACTTAGTATGTCAAGCGGTTCATTTAGCGTATAAATTTGCCCCACTTTTAAATGCTCATCTAGTAGCTTTTGCATACTTTGCTCGTATTCTTTTAGGCTAAAATCCTCAGCATAAAAGACCTGTGCCGAGCTTCTTAGGTTTAAGTATTTTTTAAGGCTTTCCTTGATTTTCTCCCTTTCATCTTCGCTTAAACTAGCCCTTAGCTTACGAGTATTTAGCACCACGCCCACAAGGTTACTAAACCTTGCTAAAACCTTGCAAAACCTATCCCTAAACGATAAATCCTTTAAAACCTTTAGCTTTTCTACTTCATCATCAAGCCCTGCAAACATCTCATCAAGCACGGCTAGGCTCTCCCACATATCATCTAAAGAGCCATCTATTTTAAAAACCGCCCCCACCAAATCACTCTCATCATATCCACTAAGCGCATCGTATCTACTAAGCGTAGTATCAAGCTCACTAAGTAGCCCTCTATAATCTACGATTATCCCCTCATCTTTGCCCTCTTTTAGCCTATTTACCCTTGCTATGGCTTGAAGTAGATTGTGTTCTTTTAGGTTTTTATCTATATAAAGTTTTTTAGCACAAGGAGCGTCAAAGCCCGTAAGTAGTTTATCTACCACGATTAGCAAATCCACTTTCCTATCCTTAAAATCACTCTTGCACTGCTCTTCATACTCTGCGTGATTTAGCTTTGCATACTCATCGCTTACCCACTTTTCTTGCTCGCCTTCGTTTTCTTCTCCTGCATTTACTGATATCACGACCCTAACTTCCAAATCCCCAAGCTCTTTAAAAACTTTATAATATTTCATCGCCTCAAACTTAGAATTAGTAGCTAGCATAGCGTTAAACGGCGTATTTTTAAGGCTTTGTTTGAAGTCTTCGTTTATATCAAGTGCGATGTATTCAAGCCTAGAAATTGAAGTATGAAGCTTTTTAATTTTCGCCCATTTTTGCTTGATTTGCTCTTTTTGCTCGTTACTAAGCCCAAGTGTTAGCTCATCAAATCTTTTTTCTAGCTCTTCTTTATCATCTAATTCTAGTTCTATCATTTTGTTTTCATACAAAAGTGGCACGATAGCACCATCTTCTACTGCTTCGCCGATATTATAAGTATGCAAAAGTCCGCCGTATTTTGCTATGCTTGATTTTTCTTTAGATAAAAGCGGCGTTCCTGTAAATGCTATGATGTAGGCATTTTCGCCTAAGTTATCAAGCATTTGCATATGAAGTTCTCCGTTTTGGCTTCTGTGGGCTTCATCTATTAGGATAAATCTTGTTCTATTTTTTATATCTTTTAAATCGCTAAACTTAAAAATCGTAGTCGTGATAAGCCCCACTCCATCATCGTTTAAAAGCTCGTTTAAATGGCTTGTGTTTTTGGCGTGGTGCAAGGTGTCAAGATTTGCCGTGCCGTTTATGGTCGCTGAGATTTGCTCATCTAGTTCTATTCTGTCTGTGATGATGATTTTTTGGGCGGTGCTGTTTAGCCTAGCTAGGATATTTACTAGCATTAGCATTGTGTAGCTTTTGCCGCTACCTTGAGTGTGCCATACTAGACCGCCGTGCTTATCTTTGATAGCTTTTATCACTTCTTTTATGCCAAAGTATTGTTGATAACGGCTTGCGATTTTGTTAGTTTTGTCTTTAGACTTGCTAAAAAATATAAAATCACTTATAAACTCAAGCAAATTTCTAGGCTTTAAGATATTGTTACAAAGCACTTTTACGCTATCATCGCTGCTTTTATCCTTAAAGACATTGTAAAATTTGCTAGGCGTTAGCGTTGTGCCGTATTTAGTGATAGTGCCACAACTTGCAACGCAAAGCTGAATGAACTTATAAAAGTTCTCAATCCTATCTGGGTGCTGGTGGTTTAGGAGTTGGTTTATCGCTTCGTTTGCTCCAACGCACGAGTTTTTAAGCTCGATGCTAACAAGCGGGATACCATTTACAAACAACACCAAATCAATCCTAGTGCTTTTCTTTAGCTCGTTTTTGGCGTTTGTAAGGCTAAATTCTTCTGTGATTATGAATGAGTTTTTAGACGGATTTTCGTAATCTATGTAGTTTATATGCCTTGAAGGTTTGCCTTTTTGCTCTAAGCCTTCGCCAAGTAAAATAAGCTTTGTGATGGTTTCGTTGGCTGTGATTAGGCTGTTAATTGGGGCTTTTAGCTTGTTTATCATTATGATGAGCTCATCATCACTTAGCTGATAATTTGTCCTTAAAAACTCCTTAAGCTTAGCTAAAAGCAAAGGCTCATTAAAGTCGTTTTGCCTAAGCTCGTTGCATTCTTTTTCGCTTATATACTGCCAGCCTAAATCCTTTAAAGTGTCTATAAAATACGCTTTTACATTGCTTTCTATACTAAAATCCATCGCTACGCCTTTTGAAATTTTAAATACATTTTAAACAACTTGCATTAATTTAGGCTAAATGCAAAAACCCTTGCGTAGCGGGAATTTAATCCGTGTATTTTTGTGGAATTTGAATTCGGAATTTATTTTGTGTATTTTTTTAAATAAAAAATACTAACAAATTTAAAATTTCAATCATTTAAGCTATCAAACCATACATTTAATCTTTCCATATTATCTATATTTTTATAGCATTTTTGTATCTTACCTTTCTCAACATTTTGTTTATATAAACACAATATTTGCTCACAATCTTCTTTTGTTAAAATATTATTCTTTAGCAAATTATCTATCAAATCTATTACTTTTGGCAATAAACACCCACTTGTTACCGAAACTCTTTCAATTAAAATAAAACTCTTTGCTTTATTAAAATTAATTTTATTATTATCAAAAAAATAATTATATGCCTTAATAGCCCCAAAAATATTTTTATCAAATCTTACTGCTGCTAAATATATTTCAAGCTGTTCATCTTTTTTTAAAATTTCATTCAACCAAAACCTACTAAATAAAATTTCTACAATTTTTCTTCTAATTTTTTTATCTGCAATATTTTCTATAAAAAGAGTTCTAAATAATTGCTGTGTAATCGTGGAGCCACCAGAATATGGGAATTTATTTATATATTTAATATGCTTTATCAAAGGTATTTTTTTTAATTGACTTAGCATAGCTCTTGATATAGCCTTAATATCTATACCCTTGTGAGACCTAAAATTTTTATCTTCAATAGCTATTAATATATCTTTTATATATTTTAAATCAATCTTTAGCCTATGAAACTCAAACTGAGCTAATTTTGCACGATATAAAACATGTTCAAAATTATCAACCAATTTAATATCTAAAATAAATGCAATAGCTTTCAAAACAACAAACTTTTTAGTTTCATTAATATCAAGAATTGAAAAAATATATATAACATTTAATATTGTATATAAAGTCAAAAATACTAAAACAGAATAGCATAAATTAACCCCTATCCAATGCAACATAAAAAATGACATACTAGCATACAAACACGGTATTATAAAATACAAGTAACTATATCTTAACTTAATACTAAAAGGCATATTAGCACCTTCTAACATGCCCTTTTTAAACAAAAACTCCTGAGAACCATAATTCATTCCAAGCATTCTTCTTAAGATTATAATTTTTCTTTTAGCAAATACAATATTTTTTTGTTTAGTAGCAAAATTTAAAGTAGTAATAATAAAAAAAACACTACTTAAAAAGAAAATAAAACCAACTATAAAAACCAAATCTTTTTCTATATTAAACTTTATAAAATCTGATTTTAAAAAAGCTAACAAAGAAACAATCCCACTACAAACTAAAGTAATATACCTAAGAAAACTATCAAATAATTTTTCTTCACTTTCTAATGTTTTACAACAAAATTTATATTCTTCTAATGCGATATCTCTATTTTCTTTATTATTAAATTTATAAGTTGGAAAATACTGCTGCCAATCCATACAATAACCTTTATTATGTATTTATAAAATAATCATATTGTATCAATCTAATCCAAAACAAACGAAATTCCTATTTTAAATTCCTTTTTTTATTGAAGTAAATTTCGTATGTTTGAAGCTTTAATTTTATGGTAAAAATACACGAAATAAATTCTACAAATCCCCAAATGTCACTTGTTTGGCTTTGGAATTTATTTTCGTATTTGGAATTTGAATTCGGAATTTCGTTTGTTTGGCAAGTTTAAACAAACAAACGAAAATTGGTTTTAACTTGGAATTATTGAGTTTTTACGCATTGTTTTTTGCAAGGCAAATATACAAAACGCAAGAACTAAATAATAAGCTATATTAAGCCTTGAGACCCCACCATCTATCGCTACGGCTCGTTTTAACTCTGGGCTTTTTTCTAATAACTTTGATGATTTTAGCTCGTCTTTGTAGTCTTTTAGGGTCTTTTTGGCTTTATAAACGCTTTGCTTGTTTTTATCTTGGTTTGATTGCTCGTAGATAAAATTAACGCTTAAATCTGTTTTATCAAAAATACTGATTTGTTCTAGTTTGGCGTTTTTGCTCAAAATGGTTTTATTAGGTTCAAATTCTTTTAAGTCTTTGTCATTTGGAAGTATTATTCTAGCTAGTTCTAATGCCTTTTTATCATCTAACTCATCTATGGCTTTATATAGATAATGATTTCTCGTATCTTCTGAAAACGCCCCTAAAAATGGGGTTATTATGCTAGGGCTGTAATATATTCCAACAATACCAATCAAAGCAAAAAATACCAACAATTCCTTTATTTTATAAAACAGCACAACAAAAAAAATATAAGCAATAAACAACAAACTTGGACACACAATTATTAAAAAATATTTAAACTTACCCAGCTGTTCATTCGCAACAATATAAGCAACAGATAAAAAGTAACCATGTTTAAAAAGCAAATAAGATATGTAAGACAAACCAAACACCATTAAAATATATCTTGCTGTTTTATTTACTACAACGTTAAAAATAAATACATAAGACATAACAGCATATATTACACCATCATCTTCGCGAATTACAATATTTATTACAATTAAAATAACTATAAAATGCATTATATATTTACAAATTATGAATAATTTAGATTTTCTAGGTTCTAAAAAATAATAAAATATAAAAAACAATGCAAAAATCATAGCAATTAAAACAGAGAAGAAAAAGAAAACTTTTAGGTATTCTGTTTGCTGATTAATAAAATCAATAATTTCTTTTCTTTCAAAAAAAATATAATCAATCAAAACATATCCACCAACCATACTTAAAGTAAAAATAATTATTTGAAATAAATCAGAATGATGGTCGCTTACAATCCTATTTAGTTTCAATAAAATCCAGTCTAGTTGTTCTCTCATGCTAAGTTTTCCAAACTTATTATTTTTATCTTCATCTAATACTTTATCTTGATATTTATATTCCAATTCTTTCAAATATAGTTCAATATTTTTGTATCTAGAAGCATCTATTGTATTGTGCTTATTTATTAAAATATCTTTAAATATCCTATATGTTTCTCTTAAATTTACAATAACTTCTAATTTATCTTTATTATCAATATTTTGTTTTTTTAGCTTTAAATAATTTGGAATACTTTTTTCCATATCTTCTATGCTAGAGTGTATAATTTGCATGAATGTTATATCCACAATCGTATCTCGTTGCATGTGAGTTAGGCTCAAAATGGGGGTATTTTGAAAAATAGTGCTATTGAAATTAACCACATTGCCTATTTCTACTTTATCCAAATCTACAAAATTTTTAAATGTTGAATTAGCAAAATCAAGATTTTGCTTAAATTTAGAAGATGTAAAAACTATATTTTCAAGTATCTCACAATTATTGATATACAAATTACCATTAAATTCTGCCTCTGTAAATATAATATTTTTATTGATTTTTAAATTATCTAACTTAAAGTCCTTGTTAAATTTTACATTTTTAAAAGATAACTCTCTATTTATTTCTTTACTATTGCTTCTTACCACAAAACTATCATTGAAGGTAGAATTATTGAAACTAACCTTATCTTGATGAAATAATTTATCATCATATTCAAATTCTTTGTTAAATGTGCATGTATCAAAATTTATACTAGATTTGATTTCTATCCCACAAAAAGCGATATTTTCAAATTTAGACCCTACAAATAATATATCTTGTTCAAAAGTATTTTTACCATATTCAAAATTAAACTCTATATCTTTAAAAATAGCATTTTCAAATTTTACCTGTTTATATTTATTGTCAAAAACATTATTGCTAAAGCTTATTTTCTTGTTAAAAGTTGGTTTTTTGAATAATAATTCATAGTTTTGAGATTTCCTTATTTTTATCTCTGGTATATAATTAAACATACAATTATTAAAAACAACAAATTCATTATTAGAATTTTTAAATTTATCACTAACTCTTGAATTTGATATAAAAAATTGTATATCAAATACACAAGTATCAAAAGATAATTTATCATTAAATTCACAATTATCAAAATATAATTTTTTAAATTTAATATCATAAACTCTCTGAATATCACTTGAATTAAATACACAATTTTTAAAGCTGATATTTAGCTCACTTGATTTTAAAAATAATTTAAACAAATCTTCACAATCAAATTTACTAAGATTAAAAACAATATTTTCAAATACTATTTCATTAAATGAAAAATTCAAGTGCTTGCCACAAATACTATCAATAGTTGTTTTTTCTTCATTTCCTTGAAATGAAATTTTATCTATAACATTTAAAACACTATATGTAATTTTACATAGCAAGCTGTTTTCAACCACAAATAAATTTTTTATATTTTGTTCAATCTTTTTTTCATCGTATATTTTTGCCTTCATAATTCTTTTTGCAGGACTATTTTTTCTTAAATTGAATGCAACCTTATTAAATTCAACAATTATTTTTCCTTTTTCTTCTTTATCCATTGCTTTCCTTTAATCTTTAATCATACATACTTAAATCTTTACCCTTATTTTGCCGGTGAGGAGTTCGGTGAGGAGGTGGGATTTGAGAGTGGTCTCTGCTGTTATTAGCTCGTTTAGACACTCCAAACGCTCATCACACGCACTTAAGACTTCCCCTATATTCTTCTGCTCTTCTAGGCTTGGAAGTTTTATTTTAAAATTAATGATTGAACCTTTAGCGAGATTTTGTTGAGATGAGCCTTGACCTTGAATTTTAAAATAATGTTGATTGTTATTTATATAACTAGATAAAAAATAAGAATCTATATTTTCATTTGGTCTTAATAGCCCTACTCGCTGATTTAAAACATACAAATCATCGCAAGGTATTATCCCCGTTAGTCCTAAAAAATACCCGTGTGCCACATCGCTTAAAATCATTACAATATCATTCTTTTTTAGGCACTCGCATTCTATATTATCAATCATCTTATGCTCTTTTTTGAGCTTTCCATCAATGCTAATGCTATCTAGCGTAATAAGATATTTTTTGCCATTTTCTACCACAAATTTTTCAAAAGCTCCACCATTTTTGTATTCGCAAATGTCGGCGAGTTTGACTTCTTGCCAAGGGGTGGTGAAGTTGGCAAAACGGGTCTTGCCACTTAGTAGCTCGTTCATTAGGTGGAGTTTTTCTTTTTCTAATTCCGATTTTAAATTCTTTAGATTTTTTATATGCTCATCGCAACTACTTAAAATCTCGGCGATTTTTTCTTGCTCTTTTAGTGGTGGGAGTTTTATTGTTATTTCTTGCATATATTTCCAGTCAGCTCTAGGCATTTTAGTTCCACAAGAAATATTAGCTGCATTCATAAAATCATCACTTTGAACTAAATAAAACAAAAAATTATTTAAAACATTATTGCCACTCATAACCCAAATTTCACTAGAGCAAACGCCGTCAAATTCTGCTAGGTAGTATTTTTTTAAATAAGGTCTTAATTTGCCAAATAAAACTTGTCCTTTTTTAAATACATTCTTAGTGCTTTTTTGTAAATTTGAATTTGTGTATTCAAGCAATATTCCTGTGTTTTGCTCTAAATGTTCTAATTCAATACATTTTTTAACTTCATTTTTATTTGGTGTATATTTTTCAGATTTAATTGAAATAATATCCCCCAGCCTTACTTCTTCCCAGCCCTTTGGCATACTCATGATTTTTTCCTTGTAAGTTTTGCTATGCTTTTATCAAAATCTGATTGGATTTTTTGAGTTTTATTGAATATATCGTATTCGGTTTGTGCTTTTTGTATGGCTGTTTGATGAGAGATTTTGCCATTGTCTTTTAAAATCTTATATTTTCTAAAGTTTAAAAACTCATCTATACTAGCTACAAAATCTTCCATAGTAAAAGTATTTTCCCTTTCTACCAAATCTTCAATATAGTCAAAATACCCGCTCACTGCTCTTTCTAGTTGTTTTATCTCTTTTTCGCTTAGATAGTTTTTGGCTACTTTGGTATCTAGCTTTAAAATTCTACCATTTGGAGCGTTTTTCCAAGTGCTTAGTCCCATATACTCTTTGGTGCTATCTGCTTTGTTATAGATAATCTCTGCTGCTGTTTGTCCTGTGATAGCATAGTGGAATTTGTTTTGCACTAAGGCGTAAAAGTATTTTGTGATTTCTGCGTTTTTATCATAATCGATACTACATTCTGCAAAAATATCAGTAATCTGCTGCCAAATACGACGCTCGCTAGCTCTAATTGAGCGTATAGTGTCTAATAGTTCTTTGAAATAATCTTTGCCAAATATTTGGTTTGATTGTTTTAATTGCTCTTCGTTTATCGCAAAGCCTTTTATGATGTATGATTTTAAAACATTGTTAGCCCAAATCCTAAATTGAGTGGCTCTTACAGAATTTATTCTATAACCAACGCTAATAATCGCATCGAGATTATAAAAATTAGTTAGCTTTGTTTGGGTTTTGTCGCTTATGGCTCCGTGTTTTGTGGTTGTTTCCATTTTGGAAATAACCACTTTTTCATCTAGTTCGTTACTTTCAAAGATGTTTTTAAAATGCTTGCTAATAGCTGGTGGATTTACTCCAAACAACTCTGCTATGGCTTTTTGAGTAGCCCATATTGTTTCATCTTTTATCACTACGCTGATTTGAAAATCACTATCTTTTATATGGTATAAAATTGTCTGCAAATCATTCATTTTAATTCCTATTTTGTAAAAATTTTTTTTAATAAATTATTTGCTTGCTGTGCTAATTTTTCAGATTTATCTTTATATTCTTGCAAATCTGAAATCTTTTCTCTTTGAAAGTCTTTAGTAGGATTACCTATATAATCCATAAGCCTTTTTGTAAGTTCACTCTCTTGTCTTGCAATACCTATAAATTTATTATCTTTATACACAATAATTTTATTTTTAAATAAAGCAATATAATTTTGTGTAAATTTTTTATCTTTTGTTATATATATTGGAAAAATAAAATCTTCTTTAACATGTGAGTTATTTAAATTAAGAACTTCTCTCATAGAGTAATAATAGGTGATATCCCAGCACATATTTTTAATGTCTTTAACAGCTTCTTCGTAATTAATTTTTTTTAGTCTCTCATTTATATTCATAAACCCATTTGAACCATGTTCAAAATAATCTAAAATAAATTCTAATAACTCAGAGAAATTAGTTCCATTTTCTTGCATATAATCAAATATATGTTTAATTGATTTTTTTATATCAAAATCTTTGCTATTTTTAGAAATTATTGCCAAAATAAAATAAAAATATATGTAATTAAATCCAATATTTATCTCAAAATTATTTAGGTTGTTTCTAAAAAATCCATACATATTTTTGAAATTCTTTACATCATATTTTAAAATGCCTGTTTGGTTAAAATACTCTAAATCTAAACTTTTAAACTTACATAAGTTCTCTATATTGGAATATAATTTATCTGTTTTTAAATCAGAATCATATTGCTTATGTGATAATATCTCTGCAATATAGCAAAAGATATTAACGTCATCAATTCTATCCTTAAATATATCTTGAATAAATGGCTCAAAAAACAATAAATCATCTTTGCTTCTGAAAACATTTGTATCAATTTCGTTATTTTCAATAAATTTTGCAATAAAAGAAACTACATTAGCATCTAATGTTATATTTAAAGAAGTTCTAAACTGTTCCTTAAAATCACTTCTTAAAACCATAAAATATTTATATGAATTTAGTATGTCTATGGTAAATAAATCCATTGTTTGACTAGTTTCCTTCAAACCATTTTTTATAGAATAAAGCGTATCTTGGTTTGGCTCGTGCCTATACTTTCTTATTAATGGATTATCTACGGCACCTGTTTTATCGTTTGTGCCAACTATAAATGAATATCTTTTAAAATCATCGTATTTATTTAGATAATATTTATATAGCTCTAAAATTTTATCACTTTTATCTATTTCTAGTAGTTTTTTTACAAATTCTAAATATGCTTGTGTAATCATAATCCCAGCTCCTTTAGGTAGCCTTGTAATTTGGCGTTTGAGAGTTCTAGTTTGGCGTTTAGGCTGTTTATTTGCTCTTTTAGTTCGGCGTAGTCAATTTGCAAGGTTTCATCTTCTGCTGCTACATATCTTGGTATGTTTAGGTTGAAGTCGTTTTGCTCTATCTCATCAAGGCTTACTATTTTGCAAAAGCCGTTTATGTCGGTGTTTCCGTGGTAGGCTTTTAGGATTTTGTCAATGTCTTTTAGGGTGTTTTGGTTTTTGCCTTTTTCATAGCAAGAGCTTGCGTCTATGAAAATCACTTTTTCGTTTTGCTCCTTGCTAAAAATCATTATACAAGCCGGTATGCTCGTGCCATAAAAAAGGTTGCTAGGAAGTCCGATGATGGCTTTTAGGTAGCCTTGTTTTATAAGACTTGCTCTTATTTTGCCCTCGCTAGAGCCACGAAAAAGCACTCCGTGGGGCATTACTACGCCTAAAGTTCCGCCGTTTTTTAAAGACTTTATCATGTGGAGTAAAAAGGCATAATCGCCCTTGCTTTTAGGTGGCATACCGTAGTTAAACCTTGAAAATCTATCTTCCTTTAGCTCATCGTAGCCCCATTTATCAAGGCTAAAAGGTGGGTTTGCGACTATTTTGCTAAAGCGTCTTAAATCGCCGTTAGCATCTAGGTGAAGTGGATTTGTGAGTGTGTCGCCCCACTTTATCTTAGGGTTTGGGATATTGTGTAAGAACATATTCATAACACATAGGGCGTAGGTTTGGGCGTTTTTTTCTTGTCCGTAGATGAAGTTGTTTGTGCCTTTTTGGCTTGCTTTTAGCAAAAGTGAGCCTGAACCACAAGTAGGGTCGTATATCTCTTCGCCGTCTTTGATGCCGACTAGCTCGGCAAGTAGGACGCTCACCATGCTAGGGGTGTAAAACTCGCCGCCCTTTTTGCCTGAATCGCTTGCGAATTTTGCGATTAGATACTCGTATGCGTCGCCTATGATGTCTTTGTTTTCTAGGCGGCTTGGGCGTAAATCAAGGCTTGAAAAGTCGTTTATGAGCTGTTTTAGGGTGGTGTTTCTTTGCTGGGTGTCGCCTAGCTTGGAAGGGTTATTAAAATCTATGTGGGTGAATATGCCTTCTAGCTTTTCTTTGTTTAACGTTTCTAGGCTGCTTAGGGCGGTGTTGATTAGCTCGCCTAGGTTGGTGGCGTTTTTGTGCTCTTGTAGGTAGGCGAATGTTGAATGAGCTTCAAGCTTGAAATCTAGTTGATTTAGTAGGGCTTTATAGACTGAGTCGATGCCACAGCTTTTGGCTTTTAGCAAGGTAGTCTTTTCGGTGTAGGTGTCGCTTAGGTATTTGATAAATAGCATGGTGAGAATGTAGTCTTTGTAATCACTGCCGTCCATTAGCCCACGGAAGGTGTTGCACGCGTCCCAGAGTTTGGCGTTTATCTGGGCGGTGGTGGTTTTGGGCTCTTGTGGGTTTTGGGTGGTGTCGGTTTGTTGAGTTGGGTCGGTTTGTGTTGCTTCGGTGCTGTTAGTTTCAAGTGTTTTTGTATCGGAATTTAAATTCGGAATTTCATTTGTTTGCATTATGTATCCTTATATAATTTAAGCCATTTTAACATATCAAAAAACAAATTTCGTATATTTAAGACTTTAAAACTAATAAACATACGAAATTCTTTAATTTGGCTAATATTTACAAAAATTATACGATTTAAGGAATAAAATGAAATTTGAATTAGTATCTCAAACAAGTGAGAAAATTATTTTGCAATACTCTTTAAATGGGGTTGATTTATTAGAATATAAAGACATTATTAAGACTAAAAAATACTTAGGTTTAATAGGAATCGAATATGAAAATGAAACTAATTTTAGTGATATTATCCCAAATGATAATGACTTTACATTACTTCTAACACAATGCGAATTTAAAAGTAATGTTAGTTTTGATAATATAAATATAAAAAGCTTAGCAATAACACAAAGTAATTTTAATACTATTAAAATCAATGATTTTAAAGGAGAATTTATAGCAAATGAATGCTGTATAGATAGTGAATTGTCATTGATAAATTCAAAAAATATTAATAATTTTGATGTTTATAATATAAATGTTAAAAATAAATTAGAAATAGATGAATGTAATATCAATAATTTTACCTTGAAAAACTCTAGGATAGAACAAGATTTTATTCTAACAAATTCAAATATAAAAGGTTGCATTAATTTAGATAAAACAACTTTTTTAAAGCCTGAATTGGCTATTATAGATTTTAATAGTATTTTAAACTACACTAAAGATGATATGCTTACGCTAATAAATAACAACCAAATAACACAAGAAGAACTATATCGCACAATAATAAAACTAGATAATATAGCTAAAGCTTGTAATGATAGTTTTTATGTTAATAAAATTCATAAAGCTGTTAAATTAATTAAATGTATTATGAGTGAAAATGATATAAAAGCTCAAATTATAGAAGCTAAAGAGATTAAAAAAGAAGATAAAAATAAGGGGATACTTAAAAATATTCAAATTTGGGGACTTGTTGTTTTAAACTCAAAAAATTACATTGATGAATTTTTAAGTGATTTTAACACCAACTTTGTTAAGAATTTAAATGCGATAGTTGGTTTAATAATTGTTTTTGGGATTTTAAATTTACTTGCATATATTTTTATTAATTTTGATATTGCCAATGGTTTAATGTATATTAATAACTTATTATTGAGTAGCTTAGGGTGTTTAATATTGCTTATCGCATTCTTATTTATAACAAACAAAAAATTAAAAATCAACGAAAATAAAACTTTTACATTCATTATACTAGTGATTATTGTATTTTACTCTATAATTAATATATTTTATTTTCCTTTATTTCTATTAACTTTATTTGTTATTTTATCAATTATTTATCTAGTAATATCAAGATTTAAAAAGAATATTTATTTTATTTATATAGCTGCAGCATTTTTATTAGCTATAAATCCTAATCCAATAATAAATATTTTTAAATTAGACTTTTTGCCAAAATATACACAAGAAGCTTTAAATGAAATAAAGCAAGATAAACTAACAAATATTATAGATAAGGCTTTTTCAAAGAAAGGTAAACAAGATGACAGCATCAACAAAGTTTACAACGCTGTAAGAGATTTTTTTATTAAACCACCGAAGCATATAAATGATTATCAAACGTATATTTTTAAAAATAAATATAAAGTTCTCGTATTTGCTAATGAAGTGCCAGAAAAAGATAGAGATGATGATTATTATAAATTGTTTAAATCTTTATATATTGATATTCAGCTTTCTTTGACTTATTGTATTTTATATCTTTTATTACTTGTTGGTTTTACTTCGCTTGGTAAAACTTGGAAAAGAAATTAATATAAAAAGGATAAATCATAACAATAAATTACAAAATAAATTCTAGCGTTTAAATAAATTATATTAAACTTTTTAGAATTTATTTCGTGTATTTTAGTGGAATTTAAATCCGTAATTTATCTTTTAAACCATGGGATTATTCTATTTACTTTTTTGCAATACTGCGTGTAGCTGTCGTCAAACTTTTCTTGTAGCCATTTTTCTTCCGTGTTTTTTAATAAAATCGTAAGAAAAGCCCAGAAAATAAAAGGTAAAACCAATAAACATAAATTATAAGCAAATAGCAAAGCCCCAGTGAAAATAAACAAAAAAGCCGAATATATCGGGTTTCTTACTATGCTATAAACTCCGTCTGTAACTAAAAGTCCTGATTTGATTTTTTCGCTAATCTTTGAAAATATAACGGATTTTACCCATAAAATAACGCCACCAATTATAAAAATACTACCCAAAATAGACATAAAAATCCTTGCTTTTGGCAATTTTGCAAAACCCAAAAAACCAAAATAATCCAAACAAAGTCCAAAAATCGTAAGCAAAAGGCAAGTTATAACATAAATAGGTCCTACTCCAAATATTGGTAATTTAATAGTTTTATCCATTTTAATCCTTTGTTAGATATAGCTTTTGGTATTTATTTGCTTTGATTTTAAAATACAAAAACAACGCCAAAGAAATCAAATTTATATCTAAAAACACGCTCAAATAAACCCCGCCTAAAATGAGATTAAAAGCCAAATTTATTAGATAATACAAAAGATACAAAGCACTTAAAATCATCATCGCATAATTTAACGCAAACTTTATTTTATAAATCTCTTTCATTTTATATCCATTGACTCATTCTTCAATGTTTAAGTATTCAATTAAATCCTTATAATTGTTTAAATAATGCTCGGCACTTGCTCTTGTGGTGCTTGAGCTTATAAAAACATTTTTAATATTTTTATTTTTCAGCATTTTTTCATTTTCGCTGACAAAAACAGTGCAATCACCTATAAATTTTCTTAGCAAATCTTGACCTATTGGGGTTTTGTGGTTTTTGCATTGGATTAATACACATTCATTTTCCTTATGACAAACCAAATCTATCCCACCATCATTTTTGCCATTTACAAAGCCATGTGGGAAAACTTTATAGCCTTGCTCTTCATAATGCTTTTTAATTTTTAGCTCATATAATCTTCCTTTTTTCTCGTTTTCACTTTCTGCTTTGTAGATTATGGTTTTTGTGATTTTGTGATAATTTGGCATTTTAGCGCTTAAGTTTTCGCTAAATTTATATTTATTTACAACCTTTAAAATCGCATCTTCAAGGTCTTTTTCGTATGCTTTTAAAATATCTTCATCTATAAATCGTAAGCTTTTTTGCTCTTCTTGTAAGGTATTTTCATCAGTTTTATCTACTTGATTTTCTTCTTTTGCCTTTTTGATAGCAAAAAACCTTTTTCTAGCTTTCTCATCTTTAAATGCCATTTTATTTCCCTTATATAACTTTTTACTAATTATAATCTCTATAATTTACTA
>NZ_JACGBH010000017.1:0-38517 GCF_020138295.1 Campylobacter sp. Cr9
AGGTTGGGGGGGGGTTAGGTTTGAGTGGTTTTAGAAAGAATAAATAAAATTTATAAATAAATATCTTTTAAAATATGCTTAATTTGTTTCTTTTTGTGAAACAAATTAAGCTAAATCTTTAATTTTTTTGCTACACTTTATGTTTTTTACTTTAAAACAAGGTTTTTCATATGGATTTTCACAGTTTTATTGAACAAATAAACGGCGTTTTAGTTGCCTATGTGCTAGTATTTGCTCTTGTTGGAATAGGGCTGATTTTTACAATTTATCTTGGCTTACCACAATTTCGCTATTTTAAAGAAGGCCTTAGTGCTAGCTTTGGTGATTTATTTAAAAAGGGCAAAAATAAAAACTCAGGTATTACTGCTCTTCAAGCTATGATGATTTCAATCTCAGCTCAAGTTGGAACAGGAAACATTATAGGTGTTGCTACTGCTATTAATTTAGGTGGTGCTGGGGCTATTTTTTGGATGTGGGCTAGTGCATTTTTAGGAATGGCTACTATTTTAGCTGAAGGTGTTTTAGCACAACGCTATAAAGTATGGCAAAATGGACATTATATAGGTGGTCCTGCGTTTTATATAAAGCTTGGTCTTAAAAAGAAATTAGGCACTAAATTTTGCAATTTTTTAGCAGGATTTTTTGCTATTGCAATCATTATTGCTCTAGGTTGTGCAGGTCAAATGACACAAAGCAACTCAATTTCAGGCTCAATTCATCAAGCATTCGGAGTAGATTTAAAAATCACAGGAGCAATTACAGCAATTATTGCAGGGTTTGTGGTAATTGGTGGAGTTAAGAGAATTGCTAGATTCGCTGAACTTGTAGTGCCTTTTATGGCTATATTTTATGTTTTAGTTGCAGTATATATTTTAATAACATTTCATGAAAATATTGGTAATGTATTTTCTATGATTTTTAGACAAGCTTTTGGACTTGAAGCAGTAGCTGGTGGTGCTGTTGGAATTGGAATAAAAGAAGCTATTAGATATGGAGTTGCTAGAGGGCTTTTTGCTAATGAAGCAGGTATGGGAAGCACTCCACACGCACATGCTAGTGCAACTACTAAAAACTCTGTTTCTCAAGGTTTTGTTGCTATGCTTGCAGTATTTATTGATACTGCTTTTATTTGCACAGCAACTGCTCTTATAATTTTACTTAGCGGTGCTGATTTAAGCTTAAGCGGAATTGAGCTTACAACTTCTGCATTTAGCATAGCTTTTGGAAGTATTGGTGTAAAACTTCTTGCAATCTGCCTTGTGTTTTTTGCATTTACAACTATTATTGGCTGGTATTATTTCGCACAAATTAATGTGCAATATCTATTCTCAAACAAAGCTTTGCCTATATTTAAGGTAGTGTTTGTTTTATGTATTTTTATAGGTGCAATGCTTAAGCTTGATTTGGTTTGGAGTATTTCTGATTTATGCAATACTTTAATGGTGTTGCCGAATGTTTTAGCATTATTTTTATTAGCTCCTATTGTAAAAAAAGAATTAGTAAAATTTAACGAAAGTAAGAAAAAATAATTTGTAATTCCTATTTCAAATTCTAGAATTTGAAATAGGATTTTGCTTTATAGCTTTGAACTATCAAGTTCTTTGATTAGCTGTATCATATCCACATTATTAATTTTAAAGTTTATATTTTTGATATCTTTTTCAAGTTGTTCGTCTGAATATTTTCCACTATCTTTATCTGCAATAGCCTGTAAAATATCAAATTTGTTTTTTATCTCAAAAACTTGTGCAATTTTGTGTGGTTTGTTTTCAAAAATTGTATTTATTAAATCAGCTAAAGGCTTAGGAGCTTTGCTTAGGTCTTTATCAATGATATTTTTTATACTTGTTAAGTCATTGTAAATTACTAAATTAGTATTTAATTTATTGAGTAAGAGCGTTCCTACATAATCTTCTGCTTTTAATCCTGCTAATTTATTACTAGAACTTGTACTATTTGGATTTTCTGTATCGTATCTCATTCCGTATTTTTCAAACATATCAAACATTTTTGCTAAAACATCAAAATCAAAAACTACATTAAATTCGTTTTTGTTATTTTTACCAAAAATTCTCGTATTTATCTGCATATTGCCATTTTTTGTAATGTTTTTACCCGTAATATTGCTTGAGATTTCGTATTCATCGCCTGCAATCTTAGTTAGTTCAGACAAATTAGCATTTACAAGACTTTGATAAGCAAGCATACTATTTACAACATGACCAATTGTAATTGATTCAATTTTGCTTTTTGTATAAACTTCTTTTGGCATAGATTCAAGCGCTTCTTTAATGCTGATTTCACCTTTTTTATTGCCTGTATAAATAGCATTTGTTTCTAAGCTAATATTTTTAACATGAAGAATATCAAGCTCAGTACTACTACCATAAGGATTATCAATATTTATATCTATACTAGCATTTTTGCAACTTATATAAGAGCTTTTATTTTCGCACTTATATCCATCGGTTTTAAGGCTTACTGGTGTGCCTGTTGCTAAATAAACTAGAGCATTAACAGCTGCAAAAGATTCTTTTAATTCTTTATTAAGCCCATTTTCAAAATTTTTAGTAGCTTCATCGCTGATTTTGTTGCCACCACATCCTATGAAAGCAATTGCTACTGCACTTAAAGCAAGTAATTTTTTCATAACATCTCCTTTTTTTGTAATTTATAAAGTATATCAATATGTTTTTAATAAAAGAGATTATTAAAATTATCTTTAAATAATAAAAATTATTATTTGATAAATTTTTAATTAATTATTTTGAGTTATAATTTCAAAACAAATTCAAATTAAAGGAGACAAAATGTCATTAGAAAAACAATTATTACAATTACAAGCTGATGCTCACGCATTATTTTTAAAGTTTCACAACTATCACTGGAATGTAAAAGGCTTACAATTCTTTGCTCTTCATTCATACACTGAAGAAGCTTACGAAAAAATGGCTACAATGTTTGATGATTGTGCAGAAAGATTATTACAATTAGGACATAAAGCAATAGTTTGCCCAAAAGTTTTAATGGAAACTTCAAAAGCTCCTACAACTGATAAAACTTGCTTTGAAGCAACTGAATTAGTAGGTT
The DNA here is from genome assembly GCF_020138295.1 of Campylobacter sp. Cr9. Taxonomy (NCBI): domain Bacteria; kingdom Pseudomonadati; phylum Campylobacterota; class Epsilonproteobacteria; order Campylobacterales; family Campylobacteraceae; genus Campylobacter; species Campylobacter sp. Cr9. The sequence goes on from NZ_JACGBH010000017.1 coordinate 3,091, forward strand.
TAATTTTAGCTGATTATGAATACTTACTAGCTGAGTTTAAAAAGCTAAACAAATTAGCTGAAGATGCAGGCGATACAACAACTGCAGCTTATGCTCAAGAGCAAATTGCAGGATATGAAAAGTCAATTTGGATGCTAAAAAGCACAGGTGCAACTAGTTGCTGCGTTAAGTAATTAATAAAAAGAATTTGAAATTCCTATTTCAAATTCTTTTCTTAAAATAAAGCTTTTAATTCTTCTTCACTTAATTTTGCACGATTGTATTTAATCAAATAAAAATCATCTTTTTTATTAATATCAATTATGAATTCATTTTCTACTTTAGGCAAGCTTGTAGATTTATAAGTCTTAAAATCATTCGGATTATCCATACTTTTTAGCATAACAAACCAAGCTACACAAACAATTGCAATAATTACTAAAAACTCATCATGTAAATTTGCATGCATAAAAACACCGCATAAAAATGCTCCCAAAAATGAGCCAAAATATCCACAAGAATTAGAAAACCCTAAAACCAAGCCTTTTTGTCTTGCTTTGCAAATCTTAGAAATTGAGCTTTGCATAATAGGTTCATGCAAGCAAAATGCAATGAAATACATCACAACAGCTAAGAAAAATAAATAATAATTTGAGCTTAAAAACACAAGTGATGATAAGCAAAATAAAGCAACTCCGCTAAGCAAAATTGTTTTGCTTTTGCCTTTTGATTCGCCTACAACTCCACCAACTCCCATCGCTAAAAATCCAAAAAACATAGCAACACTATAAATTATCCACAAATCATCACTATTTTTATGAAATACATTTACAAAACTAAGTGGAATTATCATAAATGTGCTTGAAGTTAGCATTTTTTGTAAAAAACAGGTTATATAAAGTTTATTTAGATTTGCACTTAAAAATGCTTCTTTAAAAGGGATTTTATCTTGCTTTTGCCAAGCTGTTTCTTTTGGCAAAAACCACAATAAAACAACACATAAAACACTTAAAATCGCACTAATATAAAATAAAGCCCCAAGACCAAAAAAACTAGCAATAACAGAACCACTCACAATAGCTACAACAAAGCTAAGTCCAATAGCACCGCCCATTAAAGCCATTGCTTTTGCTCTATCTTTTTCGCTTGTAAGATCGGCAATCATTGCAGTTGCAACACCGCCAATAGCCCCCATACCTTGCAAAATCCTACCAGCTAGCATGGTATAAATATCATTTGCATTAGCACAGATTAAACAACCTATTATAAAAATAATTAGTCCTATAAACATTGTTTTTTTACGCCCAATTTTATCACTAATAGCTCCAAATGGAATGCTAAAAATCATTTGAAATATCGCATAAATACCAACGATAAGACCTGCTAAAACATTATTAGCTCCTTCTAATTCATGCGAATAAAGGCTAATTACAGGCAATACTATAAAAAGTCCAAAAAATCTTGATGCAATTATAAAGCTTAAAATTATGGTGTTTTTATTCATAATCTATCCTTTTTGATAAAAGATTATTTTACTCCTAATTTTATTTACCACTAATTTAATATGAATTATTTTTCAACGCAAAATAAAGCCCAGCTTAGTTCTTGTTTGTTTAAATCTTTGTCATTTTTGAATAATTCTTGTAATTTTTCATCTTGAATAGGATTTAGTGTTTTGTAAGAAAACTCAACGCTTTTTTTCAAACTTTCATAATCTTTATAATAATTTTCATTTTTTATGCTTATTTTATCAAGTGTGAAAAAATATCCTAATTCGTGCAAAATATTTGCCGCATAAATATAATTTGGAGTTGCGATTATATCTAAATCTAAGGCATTTATTATTTTTTCATGAATGTAAGAATTATCTATTTTATAAGTAAAATAAAGTCTTTTATTGCAAACTTTAAGCAAGGTTTTTAAAGCACTTTCTAAGTCTAAAACATCTAAACATCTACTAGCATACACCAAATCCCAAGAGCCGTTTAAATCATCAAATGAGCCATTAATAATCTTAGCATTAGGGCAATTTTGTTTAGCGATTTCTAGCATTTTAGATGAAAAATCACATAATGTAATATCGTCTAAATTAGAATATTGTGCTAAAAAGCCACTTCCACAAGCAAAGTCAAGCAAACTAGAACAATCTTTAAGATTAACCCTTTTTAAAAACTCTTTAACATAAATTTCATGCTTTTTAAAATCACTAAAACTATTAGCTTTTTTATCCCATTCATTAGGGCTTTTGCTCTTAAAATCACTTAAGCTCTTTTGCTCTTTATATAAAGAAGCAAAAGAGATTTTAGAAATATTTGCAGCTTTTAGCATATTTATCCTTTAAAAACTAGGAATTAATATATCCTTGAAATTTTTATTTAAAAATTCTCTCATTTTTTCACTTTGCATTGCTTTAAGAAGAACTTTTGTTTTTTGAGAGTTTATATTTTTACTCTTAACAGCTAAAACGCTTGCATAATCACTTGTGCTATCTTCATGCAGTATTGAATCTTTAATAGGATTTAGCTTAGCAAGTAATGCGTAATTTGTATTAATTACTGCTAAATCGCACTCATTTAAAGTTCTTGTTAATTGTGGTGCTTCTATTTCTTTTATATTAAGATTTAGTGGATTTTTGCTTATATCTAAAATGGTTTTTGTTTTAGAGTTTTCGCTAAATTCTATCAAATTACTTTTTGCTAATAATTCTAAAGCTCTAGTTCCATTAATAGGATCGCTTGGAATATAAACTAAAGCATTTTTAGGCAAATCTTTTATATTTTTTATAGTTTTTGAATAAGCTGCCATAGGTCCTATAAAAATCTTTCCTGCACTTACTAAATCACTTCCACGCTCTTCATTAAAGCTATCTAAAAAAGGCTTTGTTTGGGTAAAATTCGCATCTAATTCTTCATCATTTACTGCATAATTTGGCAAAATATAATCATTAAATTCAACTATTTTTAATTCATAACCTTGCTCAGTAACTAAGTCTTTTACATTTTCTAAAATCATTGCAGTTGGATACGGAGTAACACCTATGCTAATTATTTTATCATTAGCACTTACTAGACCTAACAAACATAAAGATATTAATAATTTTTTCATAATTTTCCTTTAATTATTTTGTAATTAGAAGAAAATGTTTATCATTTTCTTTCTAGCTATTCGCTTGCTTTATTCTTAATTTATGCGTCTAGCTAGAAAGTTTTAGCTAGACGCTATCGCATCTGCATCATTGAAGTTCCTTTTTTGTTTTTTCAATACTACTTGTATAGATTTAATAAGCGTATATTTTTTATAATATTTATTATTTTATGTGTAGTTACGAAACTATTTTAGGAATACTTTTTGCTTTTTAAACAAAACATTAAAGGAAGATAAATGAGAGTAGAAAGTATTTCAATTTTTGATGAAGCAAAGCTTCAAAAAGCTCAAAAAGCTGCAGGTGTTTCGTTTTCATCTATTTTTGCAAGTGAATTTGCAAGGGTAAATCCTAAGCTAGAAACTCAAGCTGAGTATTCGCTAGATAAAGACATAATAGATGCTTCAAATATCTTTATAGATAGGTTTAACGATTCAAGATTTAAAGTATTTGATAACGATTTAACAAAAATCAACGCTAGTATTTCTAAACAAAACGAATTGATGAAAGCTAGGGTTTTTAATAGCACGGAATTTGGTTATAGTGTTGATAGTAGTGGCTTTTTAGGGGCTGATTTTAACAAGGCTGCTAATTTGCCAGATGATTTTAAAATACATTCAAGCACTCTTAAAGAAATCTCAAGGCAAAGTAATCTTATGACTATGCCACAGGTAGGAATTTTTAATAATATTTATGAAAAGATTGATTATGCAGACACTATCAAACATCAATTTAGATTATACGAGCAAATCGTAGGAGATGTAAATAATTTTAGCAAAGATGATATTTCTAATATGCCAAATTATGTTGATTTAATAGGGCTTAAAGTCAATAATGGCTATACATTTGATTATTCACAGGCAAATGTAGGAAATAAATATTATGAGAGTAAAGATGATGCTTTAAAAATAGGCTTTAAGTTTGATTATGATTTAAGTGTAAATAATAGTAGAAAACTTAATTTTGATTTAAGTCCATACATAAAAAATGGCGAGATTTCTAATGCGGGATTATTTGTTAGCTTTCTAGGTGGAACACAAGGACTAAAAGTAAGTGATAGCGGTGCAACTAAGATTAAAGATGAATATAAAGAAAGAATGCTTATAGAAGATGCTTTAAGCAAACTAGACCCAAAAGAAGGCATAGATATTTCAAAGCTAGAATTTCTAACAGGACTTAGCAAAGAAAAAATCCAAGATTATTTAGACAGATTTGAAGATGAGAAGAAACTAAGCGAAAAGGTAAAAGAGCTAAGCCAAAGCCTAGCAGTAGATGCTTTACTTAATAATAATTATTCAAATGATTTTAGAACTAGCGCTAAAGATTTTTATAAAAGAGTGCAGATATGAAAATATCAATAAATCAAATTAATACAAATTACACTTATAAAAATACAACTAAAAGAAGTGTTAATTTTGAAGATTATTTGAAGCCTAATGAGATAAAAGAGCAAAAGCAAAGCAAATTAGAAAATAAATTAAAAGAAATAAATAATAATTTTTTAGCTTATAAGCCTGAGTTTGGTTATAGCGTAGATAATGATGGCTTTATGGGTGCTGATTTTAATAAAGCTGCTGGATTGCCAGATGATTTTAAAATACATTCAAGCACGCTAAAAGAAATAGTTAGATTTAATGAAAAAATGAATGTATATTCGGTAATGAAAGACTCAGGCAAGACATTTAGCAATATTGATTTAGCTGATACTATTAAGCATTATTATGATTTATTTACTCAAATTACTCACAACAATCAAGATTATCCAAGTGGGATAAGTATAGATTTTGGTTATAGTAAGGTTAGTTTTGATTATATAAATGATGTTAGCAAATACAAAATCACAAATATTTATAAAAATAACGAAGAGCTAGAATATGCTAAAAGTATAAAATCAGATGGTTTTAGCGTAATTGAGCTTAGTTTCGAGCCAAAAAATATTAGCGTTGATAAAGAACTTGCTTTTAGCCCTGATTTTTCTATGTATAATGAAAAAGAAAAGAAATTTATAGGATTTTTACAAAGCATAAATCCATTTGCAAGTGATAGTGGGACAACAAGGCTAAGCAAAGATGCTTTAAAACATGCTTTAGCTATGCAAGATGATTACAATAATATAAATAAAGATATCAAAAAGCATAAAGATTTATTAAAAATGGCTGATGAGATTAAGCATCTAGGTATTGATGAATTGCTAAAAACTAATACCGAAGTGGCTAGGTTTTTAGATAAAACTAAGGCTTAAGAATTTGAAATAGGAATTTCAAATTCTTAGTTCCAAGCTGGGGTATTGCTAGTGTTTAACTCTTTAAAGTCTTTGTTAGATTTATAATTTTTAATACTTTTTAATACTAATTTTCTTAGCATAAAAATCGCAATTAGATTTATAATAGTTGTAAAAAACATTAAAAAATCAGCCAAATTCCATACAAATTTTAACTCAGCTAAAGTCCCCATAAAAACACATAAAATAGCTATTATGTTAAATATTATTAAAGCTGTTTTGCGTTGTGTAATAAACAATAAATTAGCCTTAGAATAATAATAATTGCCATAAAATGAAGTAAGACAAAACAAAATTATAAAAAAGCTTAAAATAAACGAGCCAAAATCTCCAAAATAAAATCTAAAAGCTTCATTAATTTCGTAATTTCCCTTAGCAAATAAAACAAACACAGCACTAGCAGTGCAAACTAATAAATCCATAAGAACAGAAAAGCTTTGCACAAAACCTTGCTCACAAGGATGAGCGCATTCTACACTAGCAGCGACATTTGGAGCGCTTCCCATACCTGCTTCATTTGAAAATAATCCACGCTTAGCACCTATTACAATCACACTTCCAAGCAAACCACCACCTGCACTATTTAGATTAAAAGCATTATAAAATATTTGCAAAATCACATCTAAATCAAAATATCTAATAAAAACATAAAGAGCAAGAAGCAAATAAGAAACAATCATAAAAGGAACGATTTTTTTACCAAAACTTATTCCATTAAAAAATATAAAAGCAGCAACAAGCGTGATTAAAATCTCACTATATTTAAAATCAAGATGATTTTTAATACTAAAACCAAGTAAAGCATTAAAACCTACAATATCAGCAAGGATTAAAAATATAGCAAAACATATAGCAAGGGTGTTTAAACCCAAGCCATATTTTATATAAAATGCCACTCCACCATAATACTTTTTATCATCTTTACGTTTATAAATTTGAGCCAAAGTGCTTTCGCAAAACGCACTCGCAGCCCCAAAAAACGCAAAAACCCACATCCAAAAAATAGCCCCAGAACCACCAGTTGAAATAGCAATGCTAACGCCTATTATATTTCCAACGCCTATTTTTGCTCCACTAGAAATCAAAAAAGCTTCATAAGAGCTTAGGTTTTTTTCTTTTGGTTTATTTAACAAAATCTTAAAAATATTTTTAATATGAAGTTGTGGAAATGCTAAGTAAAACGAGAAAAACACCCCAGTAAAAATCAACATAAAAACTAAAATATTTGAATACAAATAATCATTAATTAAGTTTAAAATTTCGGCTAATTTATCAAAATACATTTTTTCTCCTATTTTAAGATAATAAAAAAATAAGTTTATAAAAGAGTAAAAAAGCCTTTACGATAATTTTACAAAGATTTTACATTCAAGAAAACTAAGCCTTTCTTTTTAGTCTATAATTAGCCATATTTTTATTAAAGGAAAGGTATGTCAAGAGAAAACATTGTAATAACGATAATTTTTGCTATCGTTTGTGTTAGCTTTTTGTTTTGGGGCTATTCAACCACTAATTCTTATGTGTTTTTTACAATAGCTGCTATTTTTGGAGTATTTTTAGCTTTTAATATAGGAGCAAACGATGTTGCAAATGCTTTTGGAACTAGCGTTGGAGCAAAAACACTTAGCATTAAACAAGCTTTAATAATAGCTGCGATTTTTGAGTTTAGTGGAGCGTTTTTTGCTGGTGCTGAAGTAACTGCAACTATTAGAAGTGGAATTGTTAGCGTTAAAGATAACATAGAGCCTATTCATTTTGCTTATGTTATGATGAGTGCTTTATGTGCTGCTAGTGTTTGGATATTTATAGCTACATTTAAATCTTTACCTGTTAGCTCAACTCATTCTATCGTAGGTGGTATTTTAGGCTCAGCCTTAGCGCTAGGTTTTATTTCACAAAATAATTCAAGTGAAGTTAGCTGGAGTGGAATAGGAACTATTGTTTTAAGCTGGTTTGTTTCTCCTGTTTTAGGCGGACTTTTAAGTTATTTTGTTTATTCTTTAGTTTATAAGTTCATAGTAATTCCAACAAAAGAAAAAACAATAGCTCTAAAGCAAATCAAAAAAGACAAAGAAGAGTATAAAAAGCAATATATAGATGATTTTATGCAAAGCGAAAAATCAAAGCAATATAGCGAACTTTACGGCATTTTACTTAACGAAAAGGGCGAATATTCAAATAGATTGAAAGAATTCTCAAAGCGTGAAAAAGCCGTTGATGTTAGTGGATTTTTAAGCAAACGCATACCTGTTTTAGCTGCTTTAATTGCTTTTGTAATCTCATCTATGTTATTTTTTAAAGCTTTAAAAAATGTTGATACAGGACTAAGTCATTTTAGCCTTGCTTTAATAATTTTATTAATTACTATAAGTGCTTATATAATCTGCGTTGGAATTATTAATATTATGAAAAAAGGCGAACCAAAAAAAGCAGTAAATCGTATTTTTTCATGGTTTCAAATCTTTACAGCTTGCACCTTTGCATTTTCACACGGAGCAAACGATATTTCAAATGCAGTTGGACCATTTGCAGCGATTTTGGATATTTTACATACTGATAAAGTAAATCCAACTTCAGCAGTGCCAACAATAGTAATGCTTGTATTTGGCATATCATTGGTTGCTGGACTTTGGTTTTTAGGAAAAAGCGTTATTAAAACCGTTGGTAAAAATCTAGCAAAAATAAAGCCAACCACAGGCTTTAGTGCTGAGTTTGCTTCGGCTATTGTAATTTTATTAGCAACTCAACTAGGAATTCCAATTAGCTCAACTCATATTCTAATAGGAGCAGTTTTAGGAATCGGCGTATTTAATAAAAACGCAAATTGGAAAATGATGAAACCAATAGGCTTAGCATGGGTTATTACTTTACCTGCAAGTGCATTGATGTCTGCGTTATTTTTAAGCTTACTTTATTATTTATTTTAGGAGTATTAATGAATCAAATTCAAGATGACATTTTAAAAACAAGTGAAGGCAAGAAGTCTTTTAAGAATGCAATAATTAGTTGCTGGTTAGGAACTGCTATGGAGTATGCAGACTTTGCATTATACGGCCTTGCAGCTGCTACTGTTTTTAGTGAGATTTTTTATCCTGAGCAAACGCCTATAATTGCTTTAATGCTAAGCTTTGCAACCTTTGGAGTAGGCTTTGTTGCAAGACCTATTGGAGCATTATTCTTTGGTAAGATGGGTGATAAATATGGTCGTAAAAAAGTTATGATGATAACTATATTTTTAATGGGAATTGCTACAACTTTAATAGGCTTTATTCCATCTTATGCAAGTATTGGTATTTTTGCACCATTATTATTAGTAGTTTTAAGATTCTTACAAGGTTTTGGTGCTGGAGCTGAGCTTAGTGGTGGAGCTATTATGCTAGGCGAATATGCACCTAGTAAAAATCGTGGTTTAGTATCATCAATAATAGCTTTAGGTTCTAATAGTGGGACATTAATAGCTAGTGGGATTTGGTTTTTACTTAGCTTTATGAATAAAGAAGACTTTTTAGAATGGGGCTGGAGATTGCCTTTCGTATTTAGCTTTTTAATAGCTTTATTTGCTTTATATTTAAGACGCTTTGTAGGAGAAACTCCTGTATTTGCAAAACAACTTGAACTAATGCAAAATACAAGAGAAGAAAATCTAAAATCATATACCGAAGAAAACAAAAGCTTTTGGCAAAAAACAAAAGCATTTTGGATAATGGTAGGGCTAAGAATTGGAGAAAATGGACCTTCATATTTAGCTCAAGGTTTTATCGTTGGTTATGTAACTAAGGTGCTTTTACTTGATAAACAAGTTGCAACTACTGGGGTATTAATTGCTTCAATTTTAGGCTTTTTAGTAATTCCTTTAGCAGGATTTTTAAGCGATAAATTTGGTCGTCGTATTATGTATAGAATATTTTGTTTATTGCTTATGATTTATGCAATTCCTGCATTTATGTTGCTTGATAGTAAAGATGAAATAATCGTAATTAGCGTAATTGTTGTAGGGATGTGCCTTGCATCACTTGGTATTTTTGGAGTTCAAGCAGCTTATGGAGTTGAGATGTTTGGTTGCAAAAATCGTTATACAAAAATGGCACTAGCAAAAGAAATAGGTGGTATTTTATCAGGTGGAACTGCACCTTTACTCGCTAGTTTTTTCCTAAGTCTTACAGGTAATTGGCACTTAATTGCAGCTTATTTTATATTAACTGCTGGAATTGGATTTGTTACTACATTTTTTGCTCCTGAGACTAGGGGTAGGGATTTAAATTTAGTTGAAGATGCTATATGAAAATTGTAATTGACACTGATATAGGAAATGGAGTTTGTGGGGCTAATACTGATGATGGATTAGCTCTAGCACTTGCACTTGCAAGTAAAAAAATTGATTTAAAAGCGATTACTACATTAAGTGGTAATGTAAGTAATAATTTAGCTTACGCAGTTGCAAGGAATTTGATTTCGGAATTAGGAGTGAAAGTTCCTGTATTTTTAGGCTCAAGCAAGGCTTTATTAGAAGATGAAAAGCCTTGGAGAAAAAGACTTGATGAGAGTGTTTATAATTTTAAATTAGAGCATTTATGGCAAGATTTTAAGCCTATTAAAACTTATAAAAACGCTAAATATAATGCTGTTTATAAATTATGCGAATTAGCAAGAGTTTATAAAAATGAGCTTATTGTTTGTGCCATTGGACCGCTTACAAATATCGCTCAAGCTTGTGTGCTAGATAGTAATTTTGCAAAAAATGTAAAAGAAATTGTAATTATGGGTGGGGTATTTGATATGAGTAAATACCCTAAGGATACTAATTTTGGCTTTGACCCTGAAGCTGCTAGAATAGTCTTAAGAAGTGGGGCAAAAATCACACTAGCACCATACAATATCACAATGCAAACAAGCTTACAACATAGTGATTTAGAAGAAATTAGAGCAATTAATAATAAATTATGTGATTTTTTATACAAAAGCATAAAGCCTTGGATAAGTTATGCAGAGCTTACAAGGGGTAGCATTGGCACTTGGATACATGATGCTTTAGTGATTGCATATTTGCTAGATTCAAGTATTTGTAAAAGTGATGAGTATTATGTAGATGTGGAAACTTGTGGTGAAGCAAGGGGCAAAAGCACAAGATATGATAAAGTTCTTAATATGAATATAGGTATTGATACTTCTAAATTAAGCCTTGTAAAGGTGTTAAGAGATATTGATAATGAAAAATTATTAAGATTAATAAAGGCAACTTTAGATGAATTTAGCAATTGATATAGGCTCAAATACTTTAAAAATAGCTGTTTTTGATGAGGTTTTAAAAAATTATGAAAAGGTTTTAAACTTAGGGCTATTTTATGAAAATGAGTGCATTAATGATGAAGGAATTAAGGTTTTAATTAATGCACTTAGCGAGCTTGAATATGACTTAAGCAAGGCAAAAGTAGTTGCAACGGCTATATTTAGAAAGAGCAAAAACGCTAATGAGATAGCAAAATTACTTGAGCTTAGATTTGGCTTTAAGCTTAGAATATTAAGTCAAAGCGAAGAAGCAAGGCTAACTAGACTTGGAGTTGGGCTAGATGGAGATTTTACCTTAGTTGATGTTGGTGGGTATTCAACAGAAATTAGCTCAAATGATAAAAGCCTAATGCTAGATATCGGACTTTTATCATTTTATAAGTATGTAAAAGCAAATAATTTAGATATAAAAGACTATGCAAAAGAGCTTTTAAGCCCATATGAGAGTGAGCTAAAGGATTATCCTAGACCTATTGTTTTAGCTTCTAAAACAGGTATGTTTGCAAAGAGTATTCAAGCAAATACGCCTTATAATGAGATAGATGATTTGTGTTATCATAATGCAAAAGTTAATAAAGATGAATTAAATAATCTAATAAATTTTATTGAAAACTCAAGCAAAAAGGAAAGAGAGCTAATGCTAGGAGCTAATAGAGATTTTGCAGTATATTGTGGGGCATTTTTTATAAATAACTTATTTAAAGACTATGAGTTTATAATCTCAGCTTATGGATTAAAAGAAGGAGTATTAAAAGAATGAAATTGTGGGGTGGAAGATTTAGCAAAGCTACTAATACTTTAGTAGAAAACTACACAGCAACTTTACCATTAGAAAAAAGACTTGCCTTAATAGATATAAAAGGTAGCATAGCACATGCAAAAATGCTAAAAAATCAAGGCATTATAAACGAGCTTGAAGCTAAAGAGATTTTAAAAGGTTTAGAGCTTATAAAAGATGAGTTTTTAAACGATGCTTTTAGCTTTAATATAAGTGATGAAGATATTCATATGGCTATTGAAAAAAGGCTAAAAGAATTAATAGGAGAAAGTGCAGGCAAGCTTCATACAGCAAGAAGTAGAAACGATCAAATAGCAGTAGATGAGATAATGCAAATGAAGGAATTTGTATTAGGAATTAGAGCTAATCTAAAGGACTTAATGCAAGAGATTTTAAACCAAGCTAAGACAAATTTAGATTTAATTATGCCAGGATTTACTCATCTTCAAACAGCTCAACCGATATTATATTCTCATTGGATTATGGCTTATTTTTGGATGTTTAAAAGAGATTTTGATAGATTTAGTAATCTTTTTAACTCACTTAATGAATGTCCTCTAGGCTCGGCTGCACTTGCAGGAACAACTTTTAATATAGATAGATTTTTTACAGCCCATGAGCTTGGCTTTGCAAAGCCAAGTGAAAATAGCATTGATAGCGTTAGCAATAGAGATTATATGCTTGAGTTTTGTAGCGTGAGTGCGATTTGCTTTAGTCATCTTTCACGCCTTTGTGAAGAATTGATTATATTTAATTCAAATGATTATAAATTTATTGAACTAAGCGATGATTTTTGCACGGGTTCGAGCATAATGCCACAAAAGAAAAATCCTGATGTATGCGAAAAAATGCGTGGCAAAACGGGTAGGGTATATGGTAATTTAATGGCAATGCTAACTATTATGAAAGGCTTGCCACTTGCGTATAATACTGATATGAGCGAAGATAAAGCAAATGTTTTTGATACTCAAGATACTTTGCAAGATAGCTTAATAATCATTACAAATTTACTTAAAAACCTAAAACCTATCAAAGAAAATATGTTAAAAGCTGCAAAAAACGGCTACTCAAATGCTACTGATTTGGCTGATTATTTAGCAAAAAAAGGCGTGCCATTTAGAAAAGCTCATGAAATTACAGGAAAGCTCGTAAGTTATGCAATTAATAAAGGCAAAATGCTAGATGATTTAAGCTTAGAAGAATTAAGGCTTGAATGTGATTTAATTGATGATGATATTTATAAAGCAATTGATTTAAATACTTGCGTAAATCTTCGCAATTCTTACGGTGGCACTTCAAAAGAAGCGGTATTAATTCAGCTTAAAAATGCAGAAGATTTGCTAAAGAATTTGAAATAGGAATTAAATAATTTTAATAAATGCCGATATTAGTAATTAAAAGGGGTGATTATGAAAATATCGGCGAATTCTTATTCAACATATCAAACAAAGCAAATTTATAAAAAAGAAACTAATAACGAGATTAAAAAAGTAGATAATAAAGCAGATGATAAAAAGGTGGGTGAAGTTTTAGGATACGGAGTTGATAAAGATGGCTTTTTTACAAGTGACTTTAATAAAGCCGCAGGAATTCCAGAAGATTTTAAAATACATAGTGATAGTTTAAAATCTCTAGTAGAACATAATGAGAATGCAATATCACTTTATAAAACTTGCAAATCAATTGATATAGCAAAAAGCGTTGGTAATGCTTATAATATTGTAAGACAAGTTGTAGGAGATGAATTTTTAAACTCAAACGATAGTTTTTCTAAAGATACTTTATCAAATACCCCGCATTTATATGAAATGAGAAAAAGCACCTTAGAAGTTACTCAAATATTTGATAATGATGAAAAATTTAATGATTATTGTAAATCTAAAGATTATTCTAATATTTTTTCAAAGCACAAAGACACATACGCATTATCAACTATTTTTGGTGCAGATGATAATATTTTTAATTATTACGAAACACGAGATGATAATATTTACGCTAAATGGCTTAGTAGCTCTGCTTCAATTTGCTGGAATCCGCATGAAGAACATTATAAAACTGAAAACAACGAATATACAAAAGGTGGCTTATTAATTGCAGCTCTTAAAAGCAATTATTTTTTAGTAGAAGGTGAGAGAACTGATTATGCTAAGCAAATAGGAGAGGATAGATTTACTCCTATGGATAGGTTAAATTATGGTGCTGTGCCAAAAGATCTTAGCTCATTAAAATTACAAAATGTAGATGGGTTTGATGGTAAAGAATTTGAAAGTATTATGAAACGATATCAAAAACTATTATATGAAATGCTAATTGGCAAAAGCCTAAAAGCTCCTAAAGATATAGATAGTTATGAAACTTTTGAAGAGTTTTTGCAAGAGGCTTTAAAATACAGCCAAAAAGATATAAAAATATTTGATATGAGAGTTTAATCATGACAATTTCAAACAACAATCAACACATTTTGGATTTAAAGCAATTATTTTTAAGAGATGAGATAAAGACTGACAAAGATTTAAACGCTAAGCCAGTAAGTGATTTAAAAGGTATTTCTAATCTATATAATCACGATAATTGGGGCAAGAGTTTTAGTGGGGTTAGTAAGAATGGCGAAGTTACTATTTATGGTAGATTACTAGGACTTGATGATAAAAGCAATTTAAATGAATTAAGCAAACTTTTAAGCTTTATTATGACTAATTCAAATTCGCTAAACGGACAAATCGCCTTAAATGATGAGTTAGAAAGCTTATTAAATAGCGATTTAAGTATAGAAGAATTTAAACCTAGATGGCTTTTAGCAATTACTAAGGATTTAGCAGCAAAAGAGTTAGATACTAAAGAGATTAAAAGAGAGCCAATTGAAGTAAAGAGTGATTTTAAAACCTATAAAGAAAACTTAGCAAGCTTAGTTAAGACATTAAGAGAGCAAAAAGATAGTTATGATGCTTATGTTTTATCTATGCTAGAAACTGAGTTTTTAAATAAAAGGGTTTAAATGCAGATTAATACTAACTTGCAAAATAATTTCATAGCTAATAAAGATTTAAGAAAGATAGATTTAAGTAAAGAGCTTAGCCAGATTACTAAGCCTAATGATATGTTTGATTTGTTTTTACAAGTTCAAAATGATTATAAGACAGATAGTATTTATCAAAGAGCTTTTGCAAAGCATTCAGATATAGAGATTAAACAAGATTTACAAAGCTTTTTACAGGCAAATCCTATAAATAGTAGTAGTGGTAGCTTTACATATCATGATGATTTAAGATTTAATTTTAGTGATGATGAAAGGCTTTTTAGATTATTTGCAGATGAAAAAATAAGCATAGATGATTTTAAAAAAGAATATCTAAAAATAAAAGCCGAATATGAAGAAGAGCCTTCTAAACCCATAGAAGTAAAAGGCAATGATGTACGTGAGAGTATGCAAGATATTTTAAGCAAACTTGATATTCGTAATATTAAAGATGAAAGAGATTTATTAGCTTTATTTTTAGCTTATAAAGACGGCGAAAATCTTTACGATAAAAGAGTTTAAATTCCTATTTCAAATTCCACAAATTTTTAAAGAATTACGAAATAGAAATTAAATAATTTTAATAAATGCCGATATTAGTAATTAAAAGGGGTAATTATGCAAATATCAAACTATAATCACTTTTATAATATTTTAAAGCGTGAAGCAATAATTAATTACAATGTAAAGGAGCGTAATCAAAGCACGATTGATAATGTAAGAGAGCAATATATCAAAAATCTTAATTTAGATGAAAACTTATTAAATGATTTAAATAATACTTTTATAAGAGATGATTATTTGCCAAAGAAAGCTTACACAATCAAAGAAGCTTTAAATAATTTAAATAGTGATTATAGTGAGGCTTTAAAAGATTTAAAATATAACATAAATCAAATGTCTAATTTAATTTACAATTCAGCTTTTAGTGATTTTGATGAAACTTTTGTTGATGATGGGACTAATTTAGGTAATCTTAAAACCAAGCTTAATTTAAGATTAAGAGTAATGCAAGAATATAAAGTAAGTAATATTTATCAAAGAGCTTTTAGTGATTTTTTTAATCCTGAAGACAAAAAAGAGCTAAGGGAGTTTTTAAAAGATTTTAAGATTAATAATGAATATATTGATGAAAGTCTTAATAATATAAATGATAACGATATTTTAAAATTATTATGTGATAAAAATATTAGCGTTAAAGATTTTATAAGTGAGTGCAAAAGATTAAAGGCTATAAAAGAAAAACATACAACACTTGATAATAATAAAAAAGATGAGTTTAAACCAATAGAAACAAAAGGCACAAGCACAAGTGAGAGTATGGAAGAGATTTTAAGCAAGATTGACCCACGCAAGATAAAAGATGAAAGAGATTTATTAGCTTTATTTTTAGCTTATAAAGACGGCGAGAATTTATATGATAAAAGGGTTTAAACTAAAGGAGAGATTATGCAGATTAATTCAAATCTTAATGCTAATTATATAAACAATGCAAAAGTAAATTCAAATAACGAAAAGCTAAAAGCGACAAGCGAAGATAATGTAAAAGAACAAATAGCGAATTTTCAAGATAATTTAAAAAAGCAAGTTGCAAATTTGTTAAAAGATGTAGCACAAGATGAGTGCGGCACTTATGACCCACACGATACTCAAAGAATACTTTTAGGTGTAAGCGAATCTAAAAACCCAGAGCTATACGCTATGCTTGAAAGCGAGTTTATGGAAGGTATGCTTTTTTATGGAATGAGTAAAAAAGAGCGAGAATACTGGATAGAAACGGGCAAGAGTGTCGGAGCTGAAGAAATGGTAAAAGTGATTAATTCTTTACACCCTGCATTTTTCAACGAAAACGATGACAAAAAGGCTCTTTCTAAGCTAGACGCTTTACAAATAAATACAAAAGCTAATAATATTTATAATCAAGCATTTATTAAAAACGATTTAAAACTTTTAGAGTTTTTAAAGCAAAACGAGATTGTGGGCGTTAGATTTGTTACTAATGATACAAATTTTGGAGATACTAGCGTGCCTGAGTTTTATCTAAGCAGATTTTCTCAAGGCAATATAAAGCTAGGAGATGTTTTTTGTGGGAGCGGTGGCTTTATGGATAGGCTTATGGATTTATTTGCTCTTGATGATTTAGATGAGTTTAAAATCGGTTATTTGGCTTTAAAATTAGAAGTTGATTTATACAAAGAGCAAAATGGTTATGAAAAACATTTTGGAGAGAAATATTCACAAGAAAATTCCAAAAAAGATGAAAGTATAAAAAGAAAAGCCATAGAAGTTAAGAGTGATTATTTGCGTGAAAGCATGGAGGATATACTTAGTAAAATTAATAAGCAAAAAATAAAAGATGAAAGAGATTTGCTAGCTTTATTACTAGCTTATAAAAATGGTGAGAATTTATATGATAAAAGGGTTTGAAATTCCTATTTCAAATTCCACGATTTTTTCAAAGAATTTGAAATAGGAATTTGAATTAAGAAATTCAAATTCCAAAAAATTATTTTACTTTTACGTTTGTAAATACTGAAGGCGTTGAATTAATTCCCATTTTGAAGATTTTTTCATTCACTTTTTTTAAGTATTCAGCTTGTTTTTCTTCTGGAATATCTTTTAATTCAACTGAATCTTGGTAGTATTTTTTTAAGATTGCGATTTTTTCGCTATCTGTTTTAGCCTTTTTAGCTTCTTCTAAAATAAGCATACTTTTTACTAAAGCTTTAGGGTGCATTGGTAAAGGACTTAGAACGAATTTAACATTTGCTTCTTTTAAATCTTCTTCAATTGCATCTAAGTGTTTTCTGCAATAAGGGCAATCTGGGTCGCTAAATACAACGGTAGCTACATCGCTTTTTTTATCGCCTAAGCTAACTAACATATCAGGATTTGCTTTTACAAAATCGCCTGATAATTTGCTTAATTTTTCGTATTTTTCTTTTTCTTTTTTAATAACAAACTCTTCTTTTAAGTCTATGCTTTCTTTTATATTTAACATAGTAGGTGTTCCATAAACTCCATCGCTAAAGAATATATCAGAGCCTAAAACATTTCCATCTTTTACTATATTAAATTCAATCATTTCAAAGTTTGTATTAGGAACTTTATCAATTTTTACAATTTCTACATCAGCTTTAGTAATACTTTTGATAAACTGCGCAACTTTATCGCTTATTGCACTTGCACTTAAAGCGCTTGCAACAGACATTGCTAAAATTATTTTTTTCATACTAAATTCTCCTTAAAAAATTAAAACTTAATTTTGCATTAAATAGCGTTTATTGTCAATATTTTTTACACCTTTTAAAGTGTCTAAGTATTCAAGTAAAGAAATAGCGTATTTTCTACTCAAATTATATTCATTCTTAAGCTCTTGCACCCCAACGCCAAGCTTTAAAAACCCTTGAATATTTTTAACAAACTCATCTAAAGCAATAACGCTTATAAAATAATTGTGAGCTAGTCTTTTTACTTTGTTTTTAGAACATAGTCTTTTTATAATATCATCGCCACTTTTTCTATCTAAGTTTAGCTCATCATAGATATTATAAGGAGCTTTTGGAGTTAATGAGTTTAGCTCTTTGTAGATTTTTTCTTCATTATTTTCTAATAATTTTTCTATTTTTTCGCCTTTTTTATGATAAAGCCCGTTATTTAATTCTAAAAAATCTAAGTCTTTTAAAGCCAAATCACATAAAAACTCATCAGCTCCTAAAGATTTTTCTAAGCTTTTTGCACTTTGTAATGAATAAGGATTTTTTATAAAAAGATTTTTGATTTGAGTTTTGACTTCTTCTAAAGCTTTTTTAGTATAAACACAAGCACCTTTAATATCTACAATCTCTCCTACTATTTTTGCATATTCTAAAGCTTGTTCTGTGCTTAGATTAAATCTTTGCGGAGCACAAAAAAGCCCAAAACCTGTGCTGTGATTTTGATTTAATAAAGCAAAAGCACTCTTAAAATCTTTTTGCTCTAAGGCTTTTAAAAGTTCAATCATTTTTGCTTTTTTTAGTGGCTCAGTAAGTGGATTTAGCACCACTCCTCCAGCAATAGCACGAGCATTTTTTAATATCACAAAAGGCTCATTAAAGCTAAGAGCGATAGGTTTTTTTAATACAAATTTCGCATATTTTTCATAATTTAAATATTTAGCTTCAATTTGCTTATTTGCAGCACAAAAAAGCACATTTTCATCATGCTTTAATTCACCTTCTAAGGTAGTATAAATCTCATTTGCGCTTCTTAAATAACCTTTAGAATAAATTATATTTCCTACTTTTAATTCACCTTTAAAAACAAAGGCAACTCTAGCAGGTGCATTTACGCTATCAACGCTTTTATGCTGAACTTCAATTGACTTTATTTGAATATTTTTGTTTTCATCGCTTATGTAGTTTTTGCATTCAAGTTTGCCACTTTTTAAAATCCCTGTTGCTACAAGTCCAACGCCTTTTACATTAAAAATCCTATCAACATTAATTTTTAATGCAAAATCTTCATAATTTGGCACAGGAAGACTTAATAAATATTCTTTTAATTCGTTTATTCCTATATTTTTTGTAGCACTTACTAAAAATGTTTTAATAGGTGTAAAGTCTAGCTTTTTTAGTATTTCTTCTTTTTTTTCATCTAAATTTTGGCATAAATCAATTTTGTTTAAAACCAAAATTATATTTTTTACACCCATAATTTTTAAGATAAAAATATGCTCCAAAGTTTGTGGCATAAGACCTTCATTAATATCTACAACTAGCATTGCGTATTCGCTTTGCACTCCACCTATCATTGTTTTTACAAGGCTTTCATGACCTGGCACATCAACAAATGAAATATGCTCTAGATTTGAAAAGCTTAAATCAATTGTAATTCCACGCTTTATTTCTTCAGGGGTGTTATCTCCACTAAAATTATTTAAAGCTTTTATTAAAGAAGTTTTTCCGTGGTCAATATGACCTGCGGTTGAGATTATTAACATTTATATAGTCCTTCCTTTCTCCATATTGCGAAATTTTTTTCATATCCTATGCTGTAATCTTCATAAAATTTCGGACAATTTATAGCCATTTCTTGAGTTTTGTTTGGCTCATCGTGTGGATAGATATAAAATTTTTCTTTATCAGGATGATTATTATCTAAATAAGTAGGTATTTCTAAAGCTTCATTATGTTTTATATAATCTAAGGCTTTATTGATTGCAAGATATGATGAATTAGACTTCTTAGAATTTGCTAAGAAAACTACGCATTGTGAAAGCGTAATCCTTGCTTCAGGAAGCCCTATGTCTTTACAAATTTGAAGGCAAGAATTAGCCATTACTAAAGCGTTTGGATTAGCATTCCCTACATCTTCACTTGCAAATATACAAAGTCTTCTAGCGATATATAAAATATCAATTCCTGCATTTATCATTCTTGCAAGATATAAAATAGCAGCATTCACATCACTTGCTCTAAGGCTTTTAATAAGTGCTGATGTGAGTAAAAATTCATCTTCTTTATTGCTAATAAATTGCGGTCTTAAGGCTTTTAAAATTTCAAGCGAAATATTGCCAAAAACATTTGCGTGATGAAAAAGATTTAGCATGGCTCTTGCGTCATTTGAGCTTGATTTTATTAAATAGTCTTTTACTTCTTCGCTTAAATTTGGTTCTTTTTTTTCTAAAATCTCTTTTAATTCATCGTAACTTAAAGGCATAAATTCAAAAAATAATAATCTAGAACATAAAGCCTTATTTAGTGAATATAAAGGATTATGAGTGCTTGCTGCTAGAAAATAAAAGCTATTTTCTTCTAAAGGTTTTAATAATACATCTTGAACGCCTTTATTTAAGCGATGAATTTCATCAATAAAGACTAAGGGTTTAAAAAGGCTGTTTTGCTTTATAATTTTTCTAAGCTCTTCAACGCTAAAACTAGCACCATCAAATTCATAAAAATTAGTATTTAATTCTTTTGCAATAAATCTTGCAAAAGTAGTTTTGCCTACTCCGCTAGGTCCATAAAAAACACTATGTGGAATTTCTTTAGCTTTTAAAAATTCATTAAAAATTTCTCTTACTTTACTTTGCCCTACCATTAATATCCTTTAAGGGCATTGTAATGATTTATTTTAATAACTTAGCAAAGCCTAAAGCAAAGTTAATGTATTTTCCGAATCCAAATTCTTTTAAAATTAATAATGAAATCTCTTTTAAAATATCAGGTTTTTGTGATTTTATAATTTCATCTTTTTTAAATACATATTTATTTACAAATTCACTTGCTTTATTTACTAGCACTTGAGTTTTTTTAACTTTTTTTGGTTTTTTAAATAAGTTAAAAAAAGATTTAGCTATTTTTTTAATAAAAGAAAACATAACTCTAACCTTTTTGATAATAATTTTATAAATTATAATCACTTTTGATTAATCTGTGATATTGTTTTTTATAATCTTTATTGAAATTGTTTTTAAATTTATTTTTAACTTTAATTTACTAGAATTAATTTTTTTCATTTAAGGAGAAAAAATGCAAAATAGATTAAATGATTATGCAAAATTAGTAGGAAATACTCCTTTAGTAGAAGTTGAGTACTTATATAAAGGTAAAAAAAGCAAGAGCTATTTTAAATTAGAATATTTTAATCCAAGTGGCTCGATAAAAGATAGAATGGCTTTACAAATTATGCAAGAAGCAATTAGTTCTGGCAATTTTAAAGAAGGTATGAGTATAGCTGAAGCAACAAGTGGAAACACAGGGATTGCTTTTAGTGCATTAGGTGCGTTTTTGGGTGCTAAGGTTGAGATTTTTATGCCTGATTGGATGAGTGAAGAACGCAAAAAATTAATTAAAAGCTATGGAGCAAAATTAAGAGAAGTTAGTGCTAGCGAAGGTGGTTTTGAAGGTAGCGTTAGGCTTGCTGATGAGAGTGCTAAAAATGGCAATGTGTTTTTACCACATCAATTTGAGAACGAAAGCAATGTAAATGCTCATAAAAAAACAGCTCAAGAAATAGTTGATACATTAGCTAAACACAATCTTAAGCCTGATTGTTTTATAGCAGGTGTTGGAACTGGTGGAACTGTTATGGGTGTTGGCTCGGTATTAAAGCCATTAGGGGCTAAGATTTGCCCACTTGAGCCTGAAGGCTGTGCTAGTATGAGTATTCCTGGCGAAAATGCTGAGCATAGAATACAAGGAATAGGAGATGGTTTTGTTCCTAATATCGTAAAATTAAATGAGCTTGATGATATTATTGTTGTAAATGATATTGATAGCGTTATTATGGCTCAAAAATTAGCAAAAATCGGTCTTGGAGTTGGAATTTCAAGTGGTGCAAATTTCTTAGGCTGTATAAAAGCAAAAGAGCTTTTCGGAGAATGCGTAAGCGTTAGTGTATTTGCTGATGATAATAAAAAATATTTAAGCACTGATTTAATGCAGGAAATGCAAAATGAAGAAAGATTTTTAAGCAACAAAGTTGAACTAATCGGATTTAAAGTATTATAAGGAGAAGATATGAAAAAATTATTATTACTTAGTGCAATTGCAAGTATTGCAATGGCTGATTGCTCTTATAAAATTCATAAGCTAGAGCGTGAGCTTAGCTATGCGAAAGAATATGGAAATTATTATAGAGTTAGAGGTTTAGAAAACGCTTTAGCTAATGTGAAAGCTCATTGTGGTGGTTATTATGATTATTACGCTAGAAAAGACGCAATAAAATACAAAATTGATGATTTAGAAGATGAGGCTGAGCGTAAAATTGATAGAATTGAAGATAAACTTGATGAATTAAACGATATGAAAGATACGATGAGTAAAGAAGAATATAAAAGAAAAAAGGCTGAATTAAAAGCTGAAAAAAATCGTATCAAAAGAGAATATAAAGAGCAAAAAAGATCTTTAAAAGAAACTTATAATTATTAAGAATTTGAATTCGGAAATTCCGAATTCAAATTCCTTTCTTATTTTTTATCTGCTTCTGCAAAAACTGAAACTTTAATATCATTTGAGATTAAGCTATCAGCTGTATCTTTTGCAACATTAAAATCTTTTCTTAATAAATCAAGATTTAAATCAAATCCTAATTTTGTTTTATCTCCTATGTTTGCAACGCCGTTGATTGTAACATCAAAAGCTACTTCTTTTTTAACGCCGTTTATTGTTAATTCGCCTATCATTTTTCCTTGTGAATCGCTAATCTTTTCGTATTTACTCATAACAAAAGTTAGTTTTGGATTAACTTTAGCATTTAAAAAATCACTCGCTTGAATATGCTCATCTCTTTTTGCACTATTTGTATCAACACTTGCTACATCAACACTTGCATTAAATACTTTAAAAGTTTTGCTTGCTTCATCAAAATCAATCATCGCATCAAAGCTTTTAAATTTACCCTTAGCATTTGTTACAAGCATGTGTTTTACACTAAATTCAACGCTCGTATGAACCTTATCAAGCATGAACTCACTAGCACTTAAAAGTCCTGCTAAACTTAAAGCTAAAAATAATTTTTTCATAAAATACTCCTTAAAATAAAATGAGATAATTATAATCCCATATAAAAGTTAATCATTATCATAAATATTTTATCATTAGCCAAAAGGAGAAATCATGAAACATTTATTAATAATTGGAGCTGGTGGGGTTAGTCGTGTAGCAACCTACAAAGCAGCTGAATACAAATACTTTGACAAAATCACACTTGCTAGTAGAACAAAAAGCAAATGTGATGAAATTGCAAGCTTTATTAAAGAGCGTTTAGGAGTTGAGATTGCAACTACAACAATTAATGCTGATGATACAAATGCAGTTGTTAAGCTTATAAAAGATATTAATGCTACGATTTTATTAAATGTGGCTTTACCTTATCAAGACCTTACTTTAATGGATGCTTGTAGCAAGACACAAATTCCTTATATTGACACAGCAAATTACGAGCACCCTGATTTAGCTAAGTTTGAATATAAAGAACAATGGGCTAGACATGATGATTTTGTAAATGCAGGTGTTCCTGCACTACTTGGAAGTGGCTTTGACCCAGGTGCAACGAATGTTATGTGTGCTTATGCACAGCAATATTTATTTGATGAAATTCATACAATTGATATTATGGATTGTAATGCAGGCGATCACGGCTATCCTTTCGCAACGAACTTTAACCCTGAAATAAACTTAAGAGAAGTGAGTGCGAATGGTCGTTACTGGGAAGAAGGCAAATGGATTGAGACTAAGCCACTTGAGATTAAAGTAGAGCACGATTATCCTGAAGTTGGCGTTAAAGATAGTTATTTGCTTTATCATGAAGAGCTTGAAAGCCTTTGCAAAAATATAAAAGGGCTTAAAAGAATTAGATTTTTTATGACCTTTGGACAAAGCTATATTCAACATATGAATTGTCTTAAAAATGTTGGAATGCTAGGAATTGAACCTGTGGAGCATCAAGGAATGAAGATTATTCCTATTGAGTTTTTAAAGACACTTTTACCTGATCCTGCAAGTTTAGGTGCTAGAACGAAAGGTAAAACAAATATAGGCTGCATTATAGAAGGTATTAAAGATGGCAAGGCTAAAAAAGTATATATTTATAATGTATGCGTTCATGAAGAATGTTACGCAGAAACTGGCGCTCAAGCAGTAAGCTATACAACAGGAGTTCCTGCTGCAATTGGAACATACTTAATCGCTAGCGGAAAATGGAGTGGCAAAGGTGTGTTTAATATGGAAGAGTTTGATGCACAACCATTCTTTGATGAAATGAATAAAATGGGTCTTCCGATTAAGATTATAGAGCTTTAAATTATAAATGCTAATAGAAATATTAGCATTTTGTTTAATCTTTATTAATTTTATTTAAATAAGCTAACATTTTTGAAAGGGAAAAATGTTAAAAAAAATATCTTTTACACTTATTTCGGTTTTTTTTCTTAGTGCTTGTTCAGTGCAACAATTCTTAGGATATGAAAGCGCAAATAATGAAAAGCTTTCTAGAATTTCTACTAATAATTGCGATTTTACAAATATAAATAGTCTTGAATTTGATGAAGAAGGGCTTAAAAGCGTAAAAGATGAACTTTATAATGGGACTTTTTATGGTTATCAAATGTTTTTGTGTAAAAACTATAAAAACAGCATAAAAGCTTTTGATTTAGTAGAAAACGCTCATAAGAACAACGATGAAACAAATATAGCATTGCAAGTTGGTAAAGAATTATTAAAAATGCTATTAAATGATAATATCTTAGATTATACAGGCAAAAATTATGAAAAAATGCTTGTAAATACTTATAAAGCAATGGATTATTTAGCTTTAGGTGATTTTGATAGTGCTGGAGTTGAGATTAATCGTGCTTTAGATAGGCAAAAAAGAAATAAAGAATATTATGAAGGTAAGATTAATTCTTTGCTTAATTCAAGTAGTTTTAGTCCTAAAGAAAAAGATGAGGTTATGCAAATAGCAAGTTCTGTGAAAATACCTTATTATGAAGCTTACAAAGATTATTCAAATCCTTTTGTTAGTTATTTTGCAAGTTTGTTTTATATTCTTGATGATAGACCTTCACTTGCGATTAATTTATTACAAGAAGTTTATACTCAAGAGAAAAATATTTCGGTTTTTCAAGACCATGCTTTAGTAGTAAATAATTTTAATTATAAAAAAATACCTAATAAAATTCGCAAAAATATAGAAAAATCAAAAAACGATAAATATATTTGGTTAATTTATGAGAATGGCAAAACAAGAGCTTTTGGTGAGATGAATTTAAGTATTCCGATAATTTTTTACCAAAAAGATGCAGAAAATGTTGAATATGCTTTATATTTAAAACCTACTTCAGATAATAATCATCTAGTAATAACGTCGGTAGTTTTTTCTATACCTATTTTAAAATATAGTAGTGATTCTTATATGTTTTTATATGCAAATAACAAAAAAACTTCACAAATAAGCAATATGGATAATATCGTAACAGCAGAATATCAAGCAGCTTTGCCAAGAGAAATAGCTAAATCTTTCTTAAGCACAGTTGGTAAAACTTTAGCTAGTGTAAAGGCAAATAAGAAAAATTTATTAGCTGGTGCGAGCGTTGATTTGGTAAATAATCTTTTAAACCATTCTGATACAAGACATTTTGTAGGTTTGCCAAAAAATTATCAAGTAGTAAGAATTGCAAATAACGGCAAATTAGTAGTCAAAAGTCCTGAAGGTGTAGAAATTTTAAATACAGAACTAGATACAAATAAACACTATGTAATTTTAGTAAAAAGTCCAAATTATGGGATTTTTTATACTCATATTTTAAAAGGAAGATAAATGAAAAGAGCAATATTTTTAGGTGTAGCAATGCTTTTTAGTGCATGTGTTAGCAAACAAGTAGTGGCAAATAATAATTGCCCTAATGTGATTTTTACTGATGAGACTTTACAAAAAAACTTAGTTTGTAAAGAGCTAACTAATAAAAATCCAAATAATTTAGTAATTGAAATTCAGCTTTTAAATTCTAGTAAAAAAGAAATCAATTTAGAAGCAAAACAAAGCTTTTTTGATTCAAATGGAATGCATATTGCAAATCTTAAAATGATAAATCAAAAGCTTAATTTAAAAGCACATGAAAGTGGGTTTTTAAGATTTGGAGCACCAAATAATACAAATTTTTACAAAATTGAAATAATAAAACCAAAATAAGGAGAAAATATGAAAAAAACGCTTATGTTTTCATTAGCACTATTATTAAGCGCATGTGCTAGTGCGCCTAGTTATGTAGTTGATGAAACAAAGAATGGCAAAAATCAACCTGTTTCGTTAGGTATTGATGATATAGATTTACAAAATGCAGCAAGAGATATGATTAATTCTATGTTAGCAAGTCCTGTTTTTGCGACTAGTAATCCAAACGAAAGACATGTTCTAGTAATTAGTAGAATTATCAATGATACTATGCAGCATTTTGATACTGATATATTAATCAAAAAAATAAGAATTGCATTGTTAAATTCAGGAAAAGTTTATGTAACAACGGCTATTGGAGCAAATGGTGCAGAAGATAAAATGAGTAAAGATATTAGAAGTTTAAGAGATGATGATGAATTTAATCAAAAAACAATAGCTAAAAAAGGGACTTTAATTAGTGCTAATCGTTCTTTAAGTGGAAAAATTATTCAAAGAAATACAAGAATAAAAGGAACTTTTAGTGATTCTCAAAGGGTTGATTATTATTTTCAATTAACCGTAACAAATCTTGACAATGGCTTAGCTATTTGGGAAGATGAAATCAAAATAAATAAATTAGGTTCAAATAGGAGTGTAGCATGGTAAAAAAAGCCTTATTAAGTATAGTTGCAGCAAGTTCATTATTAGCTGTTAATTGTGATGCGCCAAATAATAATATAGAAGATTTATTAAGTTGTGCAAAAAGTGAATTATTGTTAAAAAATCCAAATGCAAAAGTATATTTGCAGACAATTTCAGTTCCAAAAAATCAACAAGATCCTCAGTATTATGATTTTTTATTTGCTAAATATAATGAAGCGTTTTTAAAAATTAAAGCTCAATTAGCTTTAAAAGTAGCAGGAGAGCTAATAACAAGCGAAATAGCTAGTAAAGATGATAAAAGCAAAATGCCACCAGAATTAGTTGAAGAGTTTTTAAATAAAGAAATAGAACGCCAAAAAAGAATCAGTGAAAATAAAATTGAAAATGGATTTTTTGATAAATTAATGGGCAAAATCTTTAGCGATAGCGAAGAAGCACCAGTTTATCAATTAAAACCAGAGCAAGAAAAAGAGTTAAAAATCCAAGCAAAACAAACTTTATATAGCAATAGTTTTAAAGAAAAGATGAATAAAGTAGCAAGAGAAGAAATTGCAGGTTTAATTCCTTATGAAAACTTCATAGTAGTAAATGATAATGGTGAAACTGAAATAGGAATAGTTGCATACACATCAGCAAAATCAAGAGAATTAGCAAGAGCTTTAGCAAGTGGATATAAAGCAAAAGCAGCAAAAAACGAAAATGCTTGTAAAAGTGCTGATGAAGTAGTTTCAAAAATCGGTGGAAGCGATGAGAAGATAAACAAATTAGGTTTAACTTTCTTTTATAACGAAGAGTGCCAACCATCACTTTTAGCTTATGGAATGGATTCTTATAAGGTAGAAGAAGGAATGACTAATGAATACAAAAACTCAAGCTATTCAATGGCTCAAGCACTTGCAGAAAAGGCTTTAGCTAATTTTGTAAGCTCATCAATTTACACATATACAAATGCAGAAAAAGTAACAGAAAATATCCAAACAGCTTATAAAGAAATAGTAGAAGATAATAGTGGCAAAAGAGCGACTGGTGGCAAGCAAACCACAGCTAATAGCTATTCTCACTTAGAAGAGTTTTTTAGCTCAAATGCTCAAATGAGTTTAGTAGGTGTTGAAGTAGCTAATAAATGGACTAAGCAATTTGATGATTTTGGTGTTGCTGGTGTGATTTTATATTATTCTCCTTCAAGTGTTGCAGGTGCAAAACAAGAAAGATTAGAAATAAAAGGTAATTTAGATAATAAGAACAAACAAGAAACAAAAGCTAAAGGTGTAAAGCCTGCAAATGCTAATATCATTCGTTCTAAAAATATAGAAGTTGATGATTTTTAAGGTTAAAAAATGAGATTTTTAATTGTATTTTTATTATGTATTTTTGCAAATGCTAGTGTAGTTACTAAAAGCTACACTAGTAAAGCAATAGGCGAAGGCTATGGTAAAACTTATGAAATAGCAGTTGATAATGCACTAGCTGAAGCAGTTCTTAAACTAAACGGAGCAAAGATTCAAACAAGCACAAATGTAAGTTCTGATTTAAGCTCTATAAATAATGAAAATGAGCTATATAAAAGATTTAATCAGCAAATCAGCAAAGCTACAAATGGTCGTTTTAGTGCTTTTGAAGTGCTTAGCAAAGAGCAAACAAGCGATGGTTTTAGAGTTGTTGTAGAGATTAAAAAAACTAGCACTATTAAAAGCTATAAAGCTCCAGGAATGCAGACAAATCGTAATAAAATCATCGTAGCACCTGCACTTGATCCAAATAATTATTCTTTAATGGGAAGAGATAGCGAGCAAGTTTTAAGGGATTTAAGATTTAGAATAGAAAGCAATATTACTAAAACTCGCAAATTTAATCTACTAGATAGACAAGCAGGAGAAGCTTTAGCTACTGAAAGAGAAATTATAGAGCAAGATGGGGCTTTAGATGAAGCGCTAAAATTAGGCAAAAATTTAGGAACTGATTATATTTTACTTTATAGCATAAGTGATGCACAAACTAGCAAAGGCAAAGAAATAGCAATCACAGGCTCTAAAACAAAATCAAAAGTAAAAATCTATGTAAATTACCAAGTAATTGTATTTGCTACTAGAGAGATTAAGTTTTCTGATAGCGTTGATTTTGAGTTTGCTACGAATGATTACAATGAAATTTTAAATAATATTGCTAATTCTATTGTGCTAAATACTCAAGCAGCTATTTATCCACCAAAGATAGAAAAAGTTACTAAAGATAATTTGGCAGTATTTACCCAAAAATTACCTTTAAATACAAAGTTAGAATGCTACAAAAGAGGAGAGAAAATCTATGATAGCTATACAAAAGAGCTAAATGGATATGAAGAAGAATATATGTCTTTAGTAGAAGTTGTAAATGCAAATAGTAAAACAAGTTATGCAAAAATACTAGATGGCAATATAGAAAAGGGTTTGGTTTGTAGATTTAAACAAAACAATACCACAAATGATGCTAATGGAAAAGATGTAAAAGATGTAATCCCTGTAAATGGCGGTGGATTTATATTCTAATAATATAAGCAAATTCCTATTTCAAATTCTTAAAAAGAATTGCGAAATAGGATTAAATTTTAATATCTAACGCCTTAACCTTATTAAAGCTAAAAGCTAGTTTTAAAAACTCATCATAATTTAATTCGCTAATGTTTTTATTTGGATTTTCCATACCCATTAACTCTCTTATTTTTCTCATAAATTCATCAACTTGTTTTTGTTCAGCTTTTTTATTACTACTAAAAAATCCACTATTAGGACTATATAAGGTTTTAGTATAATTAGCACTTCCTAAAATAGCACTTCTTTGGCTTAATGGTTTATCATAAGCATTTAATTGAACATAATCTTTCAGCCATCTTGGCATACGCTCAACCTCAGCACTTGTAAAGCCATTTTCACCCCTTGCCATTACTTACATTCCTAATGCTTTATCAAATGCAAAAAATGTAGCCGAGCTAATTTTTCTATCATAACCACTTAATTTACCTTTATATGTGCTTTCTTCTTCAATTAAAGTTGGGTTTGATTTTAATATACCTATCAAAAGCCCACCTTTTGATATTTCGCCATTTTCATTTATATAGTTTTGCTTCGCTACATCATAATCACCAAAATATCCACTAAATCTAGGATCTTGCTTGACATTGTCAGGTGGAAAAACATTTGTGTTTGGTAAGGTTTTATCATCATTATCAAAAGAATAAAATAAGGGATGATGAGTTTGGTAAAGTTCATTTTGAAAAGTCATTCCGTGATTATTTTCATAATCATCAGATGAATGTAAAATTTTGTTGATTTTGATTTCATCACTCCTTGCTTGAATATAACCTTGTGGAAATTGCTTTATATCTTCAGTGTCAAAAAATTCTTTTGAGTTTAAAAAATCTTCGCTTACAACTTGGCTTAAGACTTTATAAGCATTACCTACACTTTTTGCTATATCAATTTCATAAAATGGTCTATGTGCTAAATATGATTTTTCGTTATTTTCTACTAGATTTTTTAAAGTATCGCTGTGGATTTTATAATTATCAGGAATTCCTGCTGCTTTGTTAAAATCACTTGTAAAAAAGCCATCTTTATCAACTCCGTATCCTAATACAACTCCTACCTTTTTATCATCTACTTTTTTAATCTCGTTATTAGTTTCTTTTTTATTCACATTAATTGTTTGATATATTGAATAAGAATTAGCCGATATTTTCATAATTACCCCTTTTTAATTATTAATATCGGCAATTATTAAAATTATTTAATTCCTATTTCGTAATTCTTTAAAAATTCGTAGAATTTGAAATAGGAATTTCAAACCCTTTTATCATATAAATTCTCGCCGTTTTTGTAGGCTAGAAATAAAGCTAATAAATCTCTTTCATCTTTAATATTACGAATATCAAGTTTGCTTAAAATATCTTGCATACTCTCACTTGTGCTTGTGCCTTTTACTTCTATGGGTTTGAATGGTTTTTCTTTAGTTTGTTCTTCGTTTTCTTCTTGCTTAATTTCTTCTTTAGATTGTGATATTTGTAAATTTTCATCTGTATTAGAAAAAATACTTTTCATTAATTTATTTTTTTCTTCATTACTTAGGCTATCTGAAGTTAATTTATCTAAATTTTTAAAAAATTTATTTAGAGTTTTTACTAATTCTTCTGTATCAATTTTTGGAGTATTTTCCCATTCTATTTTTCTTTGCTCTACAATATCAGGGTCTAATGCCCCAAATAAAGCTAGATTAAGTATTTCGCTTTTACCTAAGTTTCTATCATTAAAAGGATTGTAAGTAGGATCGTTTTCTAACTTTTCTTGAGCTAGTTTTAGATATTCTAAAGTAGCTGTGCCATCTTCATAATAAGGTTTATCGTTTGTATTTTCGCTTGTAGTTTTGTGTTTATTAATTGCTGTAATATAAGAATTTGATGATATTTTCATTTTAAACCCCCGTTTTTCATATATCGGCAAGATTTAAAAAAAAATTAATAGTTTAAAAACAATAAGACTTAATTAAAGCCTTATTGTTGATTTTCTTTATTTACCTTTATAAAAAATGTAGCTATGCAAATTAGCACAGCAACTAAAGAAAACGCTTCTTCTAATATTTGCATTTGATATCCTTTCGTAGCAAGTAAATATCAAAAGCAAAAAGTATTCCTTAATCTTGGATTTTGTAATCATTCGGATGATCTAATGCGTAGCGGAATTTTTCCATATCAATTTGTTTATTCCAAATAGCCACTATTAGACAAGCTACTGAGTTTCCGCAAAGATTTCCACAGGCTCTCATTTCACTCATAAACTTATCAACTCCAAGTAAAACGGTGATTGTAGCCACAGGAATTAAATTATCTCCTAAAGAGCTAAGAGTTCCAGCAAGAACGATAAAGCCACTTCCAGTAACCCCAACAGCACCCTTACTTGTAACCATTAAAATAAGTAATATTGTGATTTCTTGCCAAAGTGTAATATCTATATTAAACGCTTGTGCTAAGAAAATTACAGCCATTGCTAAATAAATATTAGTGCAATCTAGGTTGAAGCTATATCCAGTAGGTAAAACCAAACCTACACAGCTTTTATCAATCCCTGCCTTTTCTAATTTTTTCATAAGAGGTAGCAATGCACTTTCACTTGAGCTAGTTGTAAATACTATTAAAAGCTCTTTTGCAATAAATCTAATAAACTTAAATATATTTATTTTCGCAAAATAGCAAATCACTCCTAAAACTCCGAATATAAAAACACAACAAGCTGTAAGCATTACGAACAGTAAATATCCCATATTTACAAGTGAGCTTAAGCCAAATTTTGAAATTAGATAAGCCATAGCACCAAATGTTGCAAATGGGCTAAAATACATAACCAATGTTAAGATTTTGAATACAAATGCTTGAAATACTTCTAAAGCTTTTTTGATATATTCTCTATCTTGCTCTTTTAGAGTGATTACAATAAATGCAGTAAATAAAGCGATAAATAATACTTGCAAGGTCTTACCATCTGTAAATGGGCTTACTATGTCTTGCGGAATAGCTCCTTTTATAACACCCCAAAAACCTGCTTGCTCTCCTTGAGAAGCTTTAATATACTTATCAACACTACTTGCATCAAGCGCATTTACATCAAGATTCATTCCGACACCTGGTTGCATAACTTTAGCCATAAAAATACCTACTATTAGAGCTAAAGTGCTTACTACTTCAAAATAAATTACAGCTTTAACACCAATACCGCCGATTTTTTTAATATCTCCAAGTCCTACAATTCCTAAAATAATCATAACAAATATAATAGGTCCTATTAACAGCTTTAAGGCTTTAATAAACATATCAATAAAAACTTTTGACCATATTGCTAAATTTTCAATACCTAAGCTTTCTATTTTAATAGGAGGTATAGCACCTACAACAATTCCAAGGATTAATCCAACGATAACCCAAAAAATAAGACTTTTTAAATATTTTCTCATTTATGTCCCTTTTTTTAATAATATTCGTTCATAATATCCAAAAAAATATTTTTTTATGATTTTTTGATTTAAAAAAATAATAATAATGTTACAAATTTACACAAAGGAAAGAGATGAATACAAACATTAGTGCAAAAGAAATTGACCTAAATAAGCATTTGATAGTAGATATTAGAACTATTGAAGAAATAAATGAATTAAGCCTTAAAAATACTCATTTGTATCCGATAGATTTTAATACAGCCAAAGAAGATGAAGTAAAGAGCTATTTTGAAAAATTATACAAAGAAAGTGATAAAGCTTTGGTGATTATGTGTAGAAGTGGTGCTAGAAGTAGTATGCTATGTGAATTTTTAAACCAAGAAGAAAAAATAGCTTATAATTTAATGGGTGGAATAATAGCAATGTGTCAAAATTACCCAGAAATGATAAAAAATTAATTATTTATTACTTAATGTAACAAAATTAGAATTTGAATTCGGAAATTCAAATTCTAATTTTAAATAAAATTTTAATATATTATAAGCTTCAATTTGCAATAATTCTAAAAATAAAATTATATAAATCTTAAGTATTAAAAATTATTTAAATATATTAATTAAATAAAAATTATAATATTTTAACCTTTATTTTTTATTTTTCTGTAATATTAATGTAATAATTAATTGTTTTTAAGGGGTTAAAAATGAGAGATTACAAAAGGGCTGTTGAAATATTAAAAGAAATAGAAATTTTAATAAGTAATGAAAGCATCTTTAAGCAAAGTGAAGAAGATAGATTTAACGATGAAATTTTTATTAATAATGTAGCAAAAGATTTTCCGGAAGTTCCATTTGATGAGCTTAAATATGAAATTATAAATCTAGTATCTAATACAACACAAGAGCAATTTATAATATATAAAGATAAAAAATATTTATTATTTATTCCTAGTCTTAAAGTAATGACTTATATTTTTAACTGTATAAACCAAGAAACAATTCAATCAAAAACAAATACTGAAATAGAAGATGATGAAAATGCAAATTTTATAAATATGTGCATTGATATTGCTAAAAAATGTGTTAGCGAGATTAAATATAGAAATGATAAATTAAGAAGTTTATTAGGAGAATTATCTCAAATATAGGAGAAATAAATCTCCTATTATTTTACTTTAACGCTTTCTTCATATAGTTTTTTTACTAGATGATAAGCATCAGGTGAATCAACATATTTTAATATATCAGAATCGATATTAAATTTCTTACCATTTATATCAATATTTCCATCTAATCTTGCACCTATTTTATCAGCTTTTAATTCTATATTAAAATCATCAGCGTATTTGTTTTCAACTTTTAGAGTATAGTTTGTAAAAGGATCTCTTACATTGCTTACATTGTGCTTGTTAGTATGAAATACACTATCAACCACCCCATTAGTTCTTTTAATATAAGTTGCATCGCCTACACTTTTATCAAATGTAATTCTAAAAATATCACCACGCCCTGCATTATAAACTATATAGCTATCAACTGCTTGTTTTACAGGATTTAACTTAATTGAGCTTCCACTACCTGCATAGTAAAATTCTTTATCGTCATCATTTGTAAAGTATTTTTCTCTATATTTATTTACATGTTTTTCAAATTGATTTTTATTTAATTCATGTGCATCTTTTGAATTGCTTGTAGAAGTTAATAATGTATCTTTTATCAAGTTAGAAAAAGAAAAATCTGCATATTTTTTATCAGCTTCTAGTTTTAGTGTTGCGTTTTCACTACCTGAACTAGCATTTGCGTTTATATTTAATGGACTTGAACCATTTATAGGAGAAACTACTTTATTGTTTATTACAAATTCTTTATTTAAATAATATTCCCCAGAAGTATTTGATTCTGTATAATATATTCTATTAGCATATTTTAAATCCGCATATAACTTTTTACTACTTGTATTATTTGCAAAATAATAAGTAATTGAAGGATTTCTTAAGCTCAAGCGAATTGATTCTAAGCTATTATGATAATAAAAGTCTTTGTTTACATCAAGAGAGCTAAAGTAATCTTTATTTTTTTCTGCAAGGTATCTTTCAAAATTAATCCAATTTTCATTTAGTTGATAAAAATCACTTCCTGTATCTTTTAACATATTAAATCTATCACCTAATATATTAGCTTCTAATTCATTTTTATTTGCACTGTAATAAAATGAGCTATTTTCCGAATTTAATACATAATTACTATTTCCATCAAGTTTTGAAGTTGTTGGAGCTAATATTGTATGTTGAGAATTTGTAATTGCATTTGCATTATCTACCGTCTTTGAAATATTTACATATTGATTTCCATAAATATTTATTTTTTTAAAATCAGTAGTATTTGAACCATTTTTTGTTTGAGAATAAATATTTAAATTACCTTTTTTTACATTTAATTCTGCTGCATCTTTTCTAACACTGCCATCATTTAGATTAGCATTAGATGAATAATAAAAATTCTTAGTATCAGCATATGTAAAGTATTTATCATTTACAGGCTTGCTTGGATTTACAGGAATAATAGGCTTACTTATTTCGCCTTCTTCTTTATCTTCTGTATTTAGCTTATCGTCAATGTAATTTTCTAAATTATCTGCAATTATTTCTTCTTTAATATTTTGATTTTCTAACTTAATCGCATTGCTAG
>NZ_JACGBH010000018.1:0-34634 GCF_020138295.1 Campylobacter sp. Cr9
TTTTTCAGATATTGCTACTTTTTCAATAGTATTTACCTTATTATTATAAAAACTATTAAAAAATAAAAGGTTTTGATATCTTTTAGACCCATTAAAATATTTATAGTTAGCTCTTGCAGTAAATAATTCTTGTATTGTATGAAAATTTGTTTTATTAGTATTTAATAAACTAGCAAAAGTACTAGCCTCTTCACCTCCTAACTCTATCCATTGAATATGATTATCATACCACTCATCAAAAGCACTTCCTAAATAAGTTTTCCAAGGTTTGTAATCTCCAAGCAAATGAATAATCTTAGCCTTTGTCATATCTTCAAATGGAAATGCATGATAAATTAATTTAGGAAATACATCAACCTTTAAGCCAAAATCTTCTATCATTAATTGCAATATACCTTGTTCTGCATATTTTATATAACTAGAATATCTATCTAGTTGTTTATATAAATACTCTCTAAGCAATAACGGCTCTTTTAATTTATCGCTAAAAATTATAAGACCACTCGCATACGCAGTAGTATTCATACTATACCCATCTATATCTTTTACAAAAAATGGCTTAATATTATGGGTTGTTGGATATGGATCTAGATCTAAAGACATAGATATACCAGTTCTACCATATTCTAATAGCCCACTAATATCTCCTTGTATTAAAAAATCACTATCAAACCATACTACCTTTTCATAAATATCTAAATATTTAAGCATTTCAAATCTTGAATATGGCATATTTGAATAATAGCTTAACCTCCTTCTATCGTCTAAATTAGGAATTTGAAAATCATAAATCTCTATCATTATATTTGAAAATATTTGCCTTAAAGCATTTAAATTATTTTCCGATATTTTTTCATCTGTAAAAATTAATATATCATCAAAAACATTAGGAGAATACTTTTTAATACCCAACAATACATTACCGACCGAAAACATATAATCATTAGTTGCTGCCATTACTAAAAGGGCTTTTTTCTTATTCTGCATATTCATCTTTAAACACTCCCTTTAATCCAACTGGATTTATAGATATTATGTCAATATCTTTGTAATATAAATCAATAAAATTTTTTAGCTTTTTAAAATTATTGATATTTCTATCAGGTATTAAATCACTACTGTCTGAATCATTATAAAAATATGGCTCATTACTACAATCACAACCAACCAAATATACTCTACTAGGATTTGTATATAAAATAAACTGTAAAGCAGAAAACACAACAGAACAAAAATCTCCTAAAGGTTGCTTGTCTATATTCTTCTGAAAAGCTGATGGCTTATGCTTAGAATTATCTGTAAAATACATTTTTGCATTAAAACTTTTAATAACATGCATTGGTATTTTAAACATATCATTATCTACTATGCCAAAAAATTTTTCTACATTATTACCTTGATAATTTAAAATCTTATATTTATATCCATCAAATGCCCTATAATCTTGTATAAACAAATAATCTAATTTAACTTCATGTAAAAAACTTTTATTCACACCTACGTGTATAGCACCTTTTATACCTTTATATTTACTAGCACTAGGACCTGAAGCCAATAATACAACATCTCTACCCTTGTGTATGCCTTTATATTTTGCAAAAGTTTCTGTATTCACAATCTCTATATCTTTTTGCATATCTTCTAACTTTTGAATATTGTTACCGTTTATTCCGTTAATAAAAAAATTATAGTAATGATTAAAAATTTGCGCATATGGCTTATTGTAATTATTATGCCATGGCTTATGTTCTCCAACGAAATGAATAATAGCTGGATTGGAAAGTGCTTTGTTATATTCACTTATATCTATAGGGTAAAAATTTTTTTTTGAGACATGCCATTCATGATAAAAATTCCATCTATAATCTAACCTATATATTTTATCATAAAAACAATCGTTTATTATATCTTGGTCTGAGCCTGCCGGATAATTTTTACTATTATTATTTATCGAATATTCTATCTTATTTATAAAGTAATCATAATTTATACTATTTATATTAATTAATAATATTCCACAATTAGAAAATATAAAATTTTCCGGAATTTTAAGTGCCATTTTATGCCTTTGATTAGCATCAGCAACAGCTGCAAAATAATTTTGTTTAATATCTATTTTAAATATTTCTGAAACATCATCTAAAACTACAATATCTGAATCTAAATACAAAACTTTATCTAAATCAGAAAAAAATTTTGGTATTAAGAGTCTATTATATGTTTCTAAATTTATATGTTTATAAAGCTTAACATTCTTGAAAATTTCTACATCCTCAGGATTAATTTTTAAAAATTTTATTTCACACTTAAAAAAATTCTCTATTTTTAAAATTTTTTCTTTATTACTGTTTGATAAATTTTCTATATGCATTATAAAAATATTGCACTTAACATTTGTATTTAAATTTGATAACATAGAAACTATTGCAGTACCAGCAAAATCTATAAATTTATTATCTGCTGCAAAAACTATATTAATAATTTTCATAACTTCTCCTTTGCTAACATTAATGCTTTTTCCACAACTTCGTCCATATTATAATATTTATAATCACCCAATCTTCCTAATACATAAATCCATCTAGGATTTCCAGTTCTTCTTGCATTATTTAATTTTAATAATTCTTTCAAATATTTTTTATATAATTTTTGATTATCTTCATTTGGTATAGGGTAATATCTCTCATTTTTACCATCTTTGTATTCACAAGGATATTCATATGATAATATAGTTTTATCTGATTTTTCATCTAAGTAGTATTTATACTCAACCG
This sequence comes from Campylobacter sp. Cr9, assembly GCF_020138295.1. Lineage (NCBI taxonomy): Bacteria > Pseudomonadati > Campylobacterota > Epsilonproteobacteria > Campylobacterales > Campylobacteraceae > Campylobacter > Campylobacter sp. Cr9. The sequence goes on from NZ_JACGBH010000018.1 coordinate 2,775, forward strand.
ATCTTGTATAGTCATAATTTTCTGGATAATTTATCTGTGGACCTGATTGCATAAATTCTTTATCATATTTTTTAAACTCTATATTAAGACTCCTATAAGGTAATTTACCATGCTTATAATCAAATAGTTCATCTATAGAACCGGTAAAATACATAATATCATAATCAATCTTATTTTTTACATCTTTAAAGTCAGTCTTAAGTCTAACTTCTATTAGTGGATTATTCAGTATATTCTCTATCATTTTTGTGTAGCCATTTTTAGGTATTGCTTGATATTTATCAGTAAAATATCTATCATCTTTACTTATATATATAGGCACTCTAGCACTTACTAAGCTATCTATATCTTCAGGTTTTACACCCCATTGTTTAACCGTATATCCTAAAAAAACTTTCTCATATATATACTCAGCTAAAAATTGTAAATCATTATCACTAGAATTTTTAAGCTCTAATATTGGTATTTTGCTATTAAATTTAAAATTATTTAATAGTTTTTCTTCTAATTTTTGTGCTAAGGTATTAGGAAAAACTTTATATAAGCTATCTAAATTAAACGGAATATTAACTTCTTTACCATCTATAAAAGCCTTTACCCTATACATGAAATAATACCATTCTGTAAATTTACTTAAATAATCCCAAACTTCTTTATTGTTTGTATGAAAAACATGTGGGCCATATTTATGCACAGTAATTCCGTATTGTTTATAATCATACACATTTCCACCAATATGATCACGCTTATCTATTACTAATACTTTTTGTTTTTCTATACTTGCAATTCTTTCGGCTATGATAGCCCCACTTAAACCACATCCTACTACTAGATATTCAACTTTTTCCATACTAATATCTCCTATTATTTTCCCATTCCCAAGCTGTTTGCAATATATCTTTTATATCACTATATTTTATTTCCCAACCTAATATTTTTTTAGCTTTTTGATTATCTGCAAATAATCTTGCAGGATCACCAGCTCTTCTAGGAGCATATTTTATAGGACATTTTTTACCACTTACTAATTCAGCTGCCTTTATGATTTCTTTCACACTTGTTCCTATACCTGTTCCAAGGTTTATACATCCATTGTAATCTCCTAGCTTCTCATAAGCTAATCTATGAGCATTTGCCAAATCTTCTATATGAATATAGTCTCTTATACAAGTTCTATCAGGAGTATCATAATCATTCCCAAAAATACTGATATATTCTATATCCCCCTTAATAGCCTTTAAAACTAAAGGTATTAAATGAGTTTCTGGCTCATGACTTTCGCCTATATTACCCATAGCACCTGCGGCATTAAAATATCTAAGCGATATATGTTGCAAGCCATAGGCTTTTTCATAATCAGAAAAAATTTGTTCTATCATTAATTTAGTTCTACCATAAGCATTTATTGGATTTTGTGGATGTTGTTCATTTATTGGTGTATATTGTGGTTCACCATAAGTAGCACAAGTACTAGAAAATATTATTTTCTTAACATCAAAATCAAGCATTGTATTTAATAAATTAATAGTTCCAACAACATTATTTTGATAATATTTTTGTGGGTTAGCTACACTTTCACCGACATATGCAAATGCTGCAAAATGAACTACCCCATCTATTTTATTGTTTTTAAAAATATCTTTTAAAGAATTTAAATCCAGCAAGTCTGCGTGTATGAATTTAGCTCTCATATCTACAGCTTCTTTGTGTCCATATATTAAATTATCTGCTACTATACAATTATATCCATTATCCAAAAAATGCTTTGTGGCACAAGAACCTATATATCCAGCACCACCAAAGATTAAAATATTTTTCATCTACCTACACCTTTATATTTAAAGCCAGATTTTAAAACCTTATCTTTGTCCAATAAATTTCTAAAATCTAATATATTTTTATTCCTCATTAATTTACTTGCTTGTTCTAAATCTAGTTCCTTAAATTCATCCCATTCAGTAAGTATTACAAGTAAATCTACATCTTTTATACATTTATATATATTATCAGCGTATTTAATTTTATCTTCTAATAAAACCTTAGCTAAATCCATAGCTTTTGGATCGTATGCTTTAATATTCAAATTATCAGATAATAACCTATTTACTATATCAATAGCTGGTGATTCTCTACAATCGTCTGTTCCATTCTTAAACGCAAGACCCAAAATGGCAATATTGGCATTTTTTATATCTTTTACTTCCAATTTTATCTTGTTAGTAATTTTATCTTTTCTATCATCGTTGCCTTTTATTGCTGCATTAATCAAACTTAAATCTATATTATATTGTCTTCCCATATAAGCCATAGCTAAAGTATCTTTTGGAAAACAACTACCACCATATCCTGGTCCAGGATTTAAAAATCTATTACCTATTCTTGTGTCAAACCCCATACCTTTTGCTACTTCTAAAATATCTGCTCCACTTTGTTCACAAAAATCTGCCATTTCGTTAATAAAATGTATTTTCATAGCCAAAAAAGAATTAGATGCATATTTAATTGTCTCTGATGACCTTCTATTTGTATATAAAATATTAGTTTTATCTTTAAAATCGGCATACAATCTAGATATAACCTCTCTAGCCTTAATAGAATTAGTCCCTACAACTATTCTATCAGGATTAAAAAAATCATAAACTGCAAAACCTTCTCTTAAAAATTCTGGTAAGGAAACCATATCAAAATCAGCATTTGGATTTTCTTGTCTTATGATATTTTCAACTTCATCACCTGTGCCTACTGGAACTGTTGATTTAATAGCTACTACTTTATAATTATTTAAATATTTAGCCAAATCCTTTGCTGCTGCATGAATATATTTCATATCTGCTTCTTTTGTAACTGGATGTGGTGGAGTGCCAACGGCTATAATTACAATCTCAGCATTTTTTACACCATCTTCTAAAGATGAAGTAAAATTTAAATTTCCATTTTTAGTATTTTTTACAAATAGTTCTAATAAACCATCTTCATATAAAGTAATATTTCCTTCTTTTAAAGATTTAATTTTATTTTCATCTATATCAATACAAGTTACATTATTTCCTAATTCGGCAAACCCTACTCCTGTAGGCAATCCAACATATCCTGTTCCTATAATAGCTATATTCATTTTTATCCTTTAAAATTTTTTATACAAGTTTTAAAATATTCTATAGTTTTATCCAAACCATTATCAAGGTTTACCTTAGGCTCCCATCCAAATTTATTCTTAGCCAATGTTATATCTGGTCTTCTTTGTGAAGGATCATCCAATGGTAAATCTTTATATATTATTTTTGACTTAGAATTTATTTTGTGTATTATTTTTTCAGCTAATTCTTTTACTGTAAATTCCCCTGGATTTCCAGTATTTATCGGACCTTGAAAATCTTTAGAAGAATTCATAACCATAATCATAATATCAATCAAGTCATCTACATAACAAAACGATCTAGTCTGGCTACCATCTCCATAAATTGTAATATCCTTTCCGCTTAAAGCTTGACAAATAAAATTACTAACAACTCTTCCATCATTAGGATCCATATAAGGTCCATAAGTATTAAAAATTCTAATTACCTTTATATCAACCTCTTCATGCCTATGATAATCAAAAAATAAACTCTCTGCACATCTTTTACCCTCATCATAACAAGCCCTTATACCTATTGGATTTACATTGCCTCTATAAGTTTCTTTTTGTGGATGTTCTAACGGGTCACCATAAACTTCAGAAGTTGATGCTTGTAATATGGTTGCATTATGTTTTTTAGCAAGTTCAAGCATATTTATTGCACCTAAAACACTAGTTTTAGTAGTTCTTATAGCATGTTTTCCTTGATATGCAGGCGGAGATGCTGGACATGCTAGATTATATATCTGATCTAATTTACCATCTAAAGACAATGGTTCACAAATGTCATGCTTGATAAAAGAAAAATTATTATTAGAAAATAAATCCTTTATATTGCTTTCTCTACCAGTATAACCATTATCTAAACAAATAATTTTATGTCCTTGTTGGATTAATCTGTGACACAAATTTGCACCTAAAAATCCTGTTCCGCCAGTAATTAAAATATTCATATTAAAACCCTTTTTTTGTAAAACTAAGGGTTGATTATATAAATAAATACTAATACTAACTTAACACAATACTTTTTTTATATTTTTAAAGATTTTTTCATTTATATCATTACAATATTCAAAAATATTATATCTTTTTTTATATTTTTTGTTTATATTACATTTATTCATAATAATTTGTTCTAATTCATGGTATATTTCATTCAATGCATTACAAACATTTCCAAATCCATCATTTTCATAAGAAAAATACCCACCGGAATAAAAATGAGCGTTTAGCTTCTCTTTAAAGTGAAAATAAATAACTGGTTTTTTTAAATAAGCAAAATCAAAAGCTATAGAAGAATAATCGGTTATTAAAATTTTTGCCATGCATAAATATTTTTGTATATCTTCTTCAATACTAATAAATTCAATATTATCACAATAATTAAAAGCATCTTTATAGCTAAGCATACCATAATGTAACATAAATATAATTTTATAGTTATAAGTTTTGCAAATCTCTTGCAGTTCATTGGAATTTAGTAATTTAGAATAATTTTCATAATACTCACTTTTAAAAAAAGTATTTTTTATCTTTCTTTTATAGCTTTTTTTATCAATACCACCTACTAAAGAATTTCTCCAAGTAGGCATTATCAATATTATATTTTCGGTTTTTATTTCTTTACTTTTCTTTTTCAATGCTTCAAATCTTGGCAAACCAGTTAGTATAACTTCATTTTTACTAAGTTTATAATTATCGTTATAAACTATAGAATTATATTCATCTTGAGTACTTGTAAGCATAACATCTATCTTATATCTATTTAACCAATGAGATAAATCATCTTTTATTACTCCATGCTGTAAAAATATCATTTTTTTATTTTTCAATGTATTTTTGCCAAATACTCTTAAAAGGTAATTGTCAAGATGTGACGAAATAATACAAGTTGATTTAAACAATACATAATAAAACAAAATACTATGTGGGTGAACCAATTTAAAACCATCTGCTTTTAGTCTAGGATAATCTTTAGAACTTTTATTTAAAATAAAATATATATCTTTTTTTAAATTATTATCTTTAATATATCTATATAGGTGTTCAGCATTATCATTAGCCATATCTTTTCTATCTGCAAAAACCCAAATTCCTGTTTTAAATTCTTCTTTCATTCTAGCCTTTCTTAAACCCAATTATCACCAATTAAAGTTAAAATAAAACTCATGGAAAATAAATATGGATTAAGCTTAATTGTACCGATAGGTATAGAAAATGATGAAAATATACAAGCATTACATAGACTAGAAAGTCTAATAGTATTATACAATAACAGTAAATTAAATAATACAGAACTAATAGTATCTGAGTGTGGCTCAAATATATATTTTAAAGAAGAAATTAAAAAATTATGCCATAAATATGGTGTAACTTATACTAGCGTAAATGAAAATTTATTTTTATCAGGATTAGCAAGAAATCATGGCTCATTGATTGCAAAATATAAATTTTTAGGCTTTATTGATATAGACTTAAGATTTTCAACAAATTTATTTATGAAAATATTCAGTAAAATCAAACAGTTACAAATGAATAAGAAAAAAAATATTTTTTTTACTATACCAGTATTTTATCTCAATAAAGATTTTAGCGTTAGATTACTTAACTCGGAAAATTCTGATTATGAAATAAATAACTTAGCAAATGAATATTTCAATCATAACGACAAGACAAAAGTTGAATATTATTCTCATGTTAGCTCTTTTATCGTTGTAAATAAACACCATTTTTATAGTATAGGTGGTAATGACTTAGATTATAAAGGACATGGTTTTGAAGATTTTGATTTACTTTATAGACTTATATACGAGGAAGGAATAATACCAAAACCAACCAATCACTTAATCGACAAAAGAACTTGGAATTTTAACTCTTATGATGGCTTAAGATCATATTTTGCTATAAAAAGCATATATAATGACTGCTTAAATGATAATATATATACCGTTCATTTATGGCATGAAAGACAAAAAAATACAAGTTTTTATAAAAAAAATAACAATAGAATTATTTATAAAAGTAAATTTAATAATTTTGATTTATCAGGTAAACACCCAAAACCACTAAGTTTTAGGGAAAATAATTGTATTTTCTTTGGAGAAAAAAACGAAATAAAAAATTTGAAGGATATATTACCGTTTATAGGAAATATTAAATTATACAATGAAAATCAAGAATATGATTTAAATAACGATTTTTGCTTTATTCATCCTATAAAAGATAAATATAAAGAAATATATTGTAAATATAAAAATATTCAAAAAATTAATTACTATGAAATTAAAGAAAAAAATAATTTTTATAATATAAGTTTTAACAATAAGGAAATATTAAAAGTATACTTTTTAAATCATAATAATATAAAAATATTTTATAAATTTTTATTTGAGAATAATGCTTTAAATTATTCAACAAAAATGAACAAAAAAATATCAATAAACTTGATAAACAAAATAAAAAACATTAAATATGTAAATAAAAATAAAAAAATAAATTTAAAAAATACAAGTAATATAATTCATATATCAAATATAATTATTTCAAGATATATTGATTCTATAAAAACTAGTAAAATCAAAATTATTTTTAATAGGTTTAGAAAAAATCCCTATTATTTTTTTAAAAAAATTTTTAAAGAGGAATAAAATGAAACATATATTTAGAGAATACGATATTCGTGGGATATTTGGAACTGAGATTAACCCTAGTTTTACCAAGGCTTTAGGTTTTATTTTAGGCAAAATTATGCTAAATAAAAATGCAAAAAGTGTAAGCGTTGGTTATGATACAAGACTTAGCAATAAAGTCTTAAATAATGCTCTAATTTATGGACTAAACAAAGCTGGAATCAAAGTTTATTCATTAGGACTTGTTCCTACTCCACTTGGATATTTTAGCAATTATGCTTGCAAAATTGATGCAAATATTATGATAACAGCGTCACATAATCCTAAAGAATACAATGGCTTTAAGATTACAATTAATAAAGAAAGTTTTTTTGCAACTGAACTTGCAAATATTTATGATGAAGTGGCACTCTACTTAAAAGATTTTGATAATAAGATTGAAGATACTGAATATGAAGAATTAGATATAAAAACAAAATATATTGAATTTTTACAAAAAGAATTTGCTCATCTTAAAAACGCTAATTTAAATCTAGCAATCGATACAGCTAGTGGTGCAGCTTGTAAAGTAGTAGCTAATATTTTAGATACTCTAAATATCAAATATGCTCATTATTTTAGTGAATTTGATGGCGAATTTAAAGCACATGAACCAGATCCAACACATGAAGAAAATCTATTTGCTATTAAAAATGAGCTTAATTTTAGTGATTTTAGAAGTCCTTGCCCTACTCCACTTTATAAAAATGGCTATGTTAAAAATACTGCTACACTAGGCTTTGGCTTTGATGGCGATGCTGATAGGGTTGTTTGTATTCTAAAAGATAAGATTATAAAAGGCGATGAACTTTGTTATCTTTTTGCAAATGATATTAAAAATCCTAAAATCCTTTGCGAAGTAAAATGCTCTAAAATAATTTTTGATAAAATAAATGAGCTTGGCACTTGCACAATGTGTAAAACTGGTCATTCAAATATCAAAAAAGTTATAAAAGAGCAAAATATTGACCTAGCAGCTGAACTTAGCGGACATGTATTCTTTAATGACAAATATTATGGATACGATGATGCAATTTATTCTATGCTAAGAATTATTGAACTTTATTTAAAAAATCCTGATTTTATAGGAGTTTTAAATAAATTACCTAAGAGCTATTCAAGTGATGAGATAAAAATAAAAGTAAAAGAAGAAGATAAATTTAACATCATAAATACTTATAAAGAAAAAATAAAATCTCTTAATCTAAATGCTAAGCTTATCGAAATAGATGGCGTAAGATTGGAATTTGAAAACGGATTTTCATTACTTCGTGCAAGCAATACAAGTCCTTATTTAGTAGCTAGATTTGAAAGCATTAGCGAAGAAAAATTAAAAGAGATTAATGATTTTACATATAAACTTTTAAATGAAATTATTAAGAATTAATTACTAAATAAGTTTAAGTAAATATAATCTTAGATTTTAAAATACCCTTTAAAAGGGTATTAATATATTATGAAAAGTTAGTATGAATATAGGTAGTTTAATTAATAAATTTAATAATGAGAATATTTTATTTTTACAAGGTCCAATAGGTCCATTTTTTAAACGATTTAGCAAATGCCTAGCTGAAAATAATAAAATTTATAAGATTAATTTTACTGCGGGAGACTTTGTATTCTATCCATCTAAATATAATTATAAATACAATTTAAGTAACCTAAAATCTTACTTAGATAATTTTTATAAAACCAATAATATAACCTGTATTGTATTATTTGGAGATACTCGCCCAATTCACGAAATTGCAATTAATTTAGCAAAAAAACAAGATATTAAAATCTATGTATTTGAAGAAGGCTATTTAAGACCAAATTACATAACATGTGAGCTAAACGGCGTAAATGCAAATTCACTAATGAGCAAAAACAAAAATGATTATAAACAATTAAATATATATAAGGAAAACTCAAAACTATTTAAATCAAGCTTTAACATAATGGCTTTATATGCCTTAATTTATTATACTTTTAGCATAATATTCGCCTGTTTTTACAATAATAAAAACTATCATAGGCCATTAAATATAATGGAACTTTTTAGATGGTTTAGACATTTTTACAGAAAAGCAAAATATTATTTTAAAGAAAAAAATGTAGATAATTTAGCTAAAAAATATCATAAAAAATACTTTTTAGCAGTTCTTCAAGTTCACAATGATAGTCAAATAAGAAAGCATTTCAAAGATAAAGGTATGAAAAAGTTCATAGTAAAAACTATAAAATCTTTTGCTAAAAGCAAATCAAAAAGTGTTTTAATCTTTAAACATCATCCACTAGATATCGCATATACTGATTATACAAACATTATAAATGAACTCACAAAAAGACTAGGAATTAGCGATAAAGTATTTTATATACATCGTGGGCATTTGCCAACTTTATTAAGAAATGCAAAAGGCTGTATTTGTATAAATAGCACGGTTGGAATGCAAGCACTTTATCATAATTGTCCTACTATAGCTTTAGGAAATGCAATTTATGATATAGATACACTTGTTTATAAAAAATCACTTGATAGCTTTTGGCAAAACGCACATAATTTTATAAGTGATTATGATTTATACTTGAAATTTCAAGGATATTTATTAAAAAACAATCAATATAATGCAAACTTTTACTTAAATTTCAAAGAATTTGAAATAGGAAATTAAAGATGTGGCATATCATAAACGCGCTTATTTTAAGGGAACTTAAAACTAGATTTGGTAAGAATGAAACTCTAGGATATATTTGGGTTATATTTGAACCTATGATGCATGTTTTATTTATGCTAATAATTTTTACAATGATTAGAGATAGAGTTTTGCCACAAGTTCCATTTTCACTATTTTTAATATCAGGAATGGTTCCGTTTTTTATGTTTAGAAATATTGTTAATTTTATAATGAATGGAATTGATGCAAATAGAAGTTTATTTACATATAAACCAGTTCGCCCTATGCATGTTTTCTTAGCAAGAGCATTGCTTGAAGGGATTTTATATTTTATAATCTTTTGCATTCTTATGATAACTACAGGATTTTTTATAAACTACAATATAATTCCTTTTAATATAGTTTATGTTCTTTTAATTTTTATATGGCTTATCGTAATAGCATTTGCATTAGGGCTTTTGCTTGCAGTTGCTTTTTACGGCAAAGATACAATTAAAAACATCATAGGCTATGCGCTTACAATGATGTATTTTGGCTCTGCTATTATGTTTCCTTTATGGATAGTGCCAAATAAAATGATTGATTTTCTAGCCTATAATCCAATTTTACATATAATTGAGCTATTTAAAGAAAATTATTTTGAAACCTACCCTGTTGTAGCACAAATAAATATTGAATATCCTTTGCTTTGTAGCTTGGTATTATTATTCTTTAGCCTTGGAATGTATTATAAAAGAAGAGTGGAACTAGGAACTGCATGATTAAGCTTGAAAATATTACAAAATACTTTGTTTTAAATAATAAAAAAAGGCACTATATTTTCAAAGATTTGAATTTCACTTTTCCTGATAATTGTTCTATCGGACTAATGGGTAAAAATGGCGCTGGAAAATCTACTATGCTTAGAATCTTAGGTGGTCTTGATATTCCCAATCGTGGAAAAGTTATAGTAGATAAAAGCATTTCATGGCCAGTTGGCTTTGCAGGTGGATTTCAAGGAAGTTTAAGTGCTAGAGATAATATAAAATTTATTGCTCGTGTTTATGGTTATAAAGGTGAAGCTTTAAAAGAAAAAATAGAATATGTAAAAGAATTTGCCGAGCTTGGAGATTATTTTGATGAACCAATTAGAAGCTATTCGTCAGGTATGAGAAGTAGAATTTCGTTTGGTCTTAGTATGGCATTTGATTTTGACTACTATCTCATAGATGAAGCAGGTGCAGTAGGTGATCCATCTTTTAGAGAAAAAAGTAGAAAAGTATATGAAGAAAAACTCTCAAAATCTAAAGTAATAATGGTTTCACATGATATTAACGAAATAAAAACTTGGTGTGATAAAATAGTTTTCTTAGAAAACGGAACAGCCACAATCTACGATGATGTGGAAGAAGGTATTAATAAATATAAAGAAAGTTGCTAATGAAAAAAAGAATTATAAAATTTATTACAAGCTTTAAGATTATTTTACTTTTAAGCTTAATTTCGCTAATTTACTTTGCTCTTTTAGCAAGTCCTAGATATGAAAGTACAGCAATATTAGGAGTAAAATCAACAAGCACTTCAACTGATACTTCAAGCCTAATTCCAATAATTGGACTTACAAGCTCGTCTAAAGAAGATTTAATGTATCTTAAAGAATACATAAATTCATACGACATGCTAATAATTTTGCAAAAAGATATAGATATTAAATCTATGTATAAAGGTAAAATTGATTATGAATTATTACTTAAAGACCTTGATATAAAAGAAGATTTTTTAAAATATTATCAAAGCAGAATAAAAATAGTTTATGATGATTTAACTGGACTTTTAAGCGTTAGTGTAAGTGCATTTAATCCAGAAGATGCTAAAAAAATAGCCGATACTATTTTAAAAGAAAGCGAAAATTTCATAAATGAAATATCACACAAAATAGCAAGAGAACAAATGAGTTTTGCTAAAGAAGAATTAGAAAAAGCTAGCCTTGAATTAAGTAATATTCAAAAAGAAATAAATGAATTTCAGAATTCAAATTCTATGCTTGATCCAATAACTCAAGCAAAAACCCAATCAGCAATAAAGACTCAAATAGAAGAAAAAATAATAGCAAAAGAAGTAGAATTAGCTACATTAAATAGCTATCTTAATGCAAATACTCCACAAGTAAAAGCTTTAAAATCAGAAATAAAAGCACTAAAATCACAGCTAAAAAAAGAAAGTGATAAATTAACTTCAAAAGATAAAAACGATAAATTAAATTATCTAGCAATTGATTTTAGTAATCTTAGCTTTAAACTAAAATTTGCTGAAGATGCTTATAAACTAGCCTTAGCATCTTATGAAAAATCAAGGTTAGAAGCTAACAAAAAATTAAAACAAGTAATTATAATTTCATCTCCTATATTATCAGAAATTGCAGTATATCCTAATGTAATTTATGATGTATTTTCAGTGTTTTTTATATTAACACTAATTTTTGGAATTATTAAATTTACATATTCAATTGTTGAGGAGCATAGATATTAATGAAAAAAATATTTTCTATATTATTTACAAGTTTATGTTTATTTGCAGTAGATGTTTCAAATCTTGCAGATACTAAAGAAACAAATGTAGAAGTTAAAGCCGAATCAAATACCTTTGGAGCTCATTTATTTTCAGGTAATTTTAAGCAATTTAGCAAGCATATTTATAATCCTGATTATAAAATTGCAATAGGAGATGTTATAAACATAAAGCTTTGGGGAGCAGTAGAGCTACAGCAGAAATCAAGCGTTGATTCTCAAGGAAATATTTTTATACCTCAAGTTGGAGTTATACATTTATTAGGTATTAGCAATAAAGACTTAGTAAATGTTATACAAAATAAAGTAAAACAAACTTATAAATCAAATGTTTATTCATACGCTGATATGGATACATATCAAAATATTTCAGTTTTTGTTACAGGAAATGTAAATAAGCCAGGACTTTATGAAGGGCTTAGTTCTGATTCTTTAATTCAATATATAGATAAAGCAAGTGGAATTAATCTTGAATATGGGAGCTTTAGAAATATTGAGATTTTAAGAAATAATAAACTAGTTAAAAAAATAGACTTATATGACTTCTTACTAAATGGAAAACTTGATTATTCTATGTTTAAAAATGGAGATGTAATCTTAGTTCATCAAATAAATGGCTATGTAAGTGTAAGCGGTGATGTTTTAAAGCCATATAGATTTGAACTTGGAGTTAATCTTAAAACCTTACAAGATTTAGCAGTATTAGCAAATGCTAAGCCTACCGCAACAAACGCTATTATTAAAAGCTATGATGAAAACAATAAACTTCATATAAACGCCTACAAAAAAAGTGAATTTAATGAAGTTTTAGTAAAAAATGCCGATGAAGTTGAGTTTAGACCTGATTATACGGCTGATAAAATTAATATCAAAATAGAAGGTGAGCATAATAGCTTACACTCATTAGTTATTGATAAAGGTACTACATTACAACAAGCACTTGATCTTTTAAATATAAATGATTTATCTAATATAAAAGCAGTTCAAGTTTATAGAAAAAGTGTAGCAAGCTTACAAAAAAAGCTAATTGAAGCACAGCTTAAAGAATTAGAAACTCTAGCTCTTACGACAACTTCAGCAACTTCTGAAGAAGCAAAAATTAGAGATAATTGGGCTACAAATATCTTAAAATTTATTGAAAGAGCAAGAAATGTTGAACCAAAAGGTCAAATAGTAATAGATGATGAGAAATTATATTCATCTATCGTGCTTGAAAACGACGATATTATAAATATCCCAAGTAAAAATAATCTAGTAGTTATTCAAGGCGAAGTTGCCTTACCAGGTGCTTTTGTTCATCAAGAAAAACTTAAAGTTAAAGATTATTTAAAAATGGCGGGAGATATAAACTCAAGAGCTGATAAAAAAAGAGTATTGTTAATACACGCAAATGGTAAAGCTGATAAAATTAGCTTAAGCTCATTTAGCTCTGATAAAAATTCTAAAGTTTATGAAGGTGATTCAATATTAGTTTTACCTAAAGTAGAAACATATAATCTACAAGTTACAAGCGTAATTAGTCAAATCTTGTATCAAATCGCAGTAGCGACAAAAGTTATTTTAGATATTTAATTTTACGAAAGGAAAAAATATGAAAAAATTATTTTTAATAATAGGTGCACCAGGTAGTGGAAAAACTACTGATGCTAGTATTATCGCAAAAAATGAAAATTACACTCACTATTCAACAGGCGATTTATTAAGAGCTGAAGTTGCAAGCGGAAGTGAATTAGGTAAGCAAATTAATGAATTAATTTCAAAAGGAAATTTAGTTCCATTAAAAATAGTAGTAAATACAATTATGAGTGCTCTTAAAAAAGCTCCTAGTGATGTTATTTTAATCGATGGCTATCCTAGAAGTGTAGAGCAAATGCATGCTTTGGATGAGCAATTAGCTAGCTCAAATGAAGTTAATTTAAGTGCAGTTATAGAAGTATATGTAAGCGAACAAGTAGCAAAAGATAGAGTTTTAGGTCGTGCAAGAGGTGCTGATGATAACGAGGAAGTATTCTATAATCGTATGAAAGTTTATACCGAGCCTTTAGCTGATATTTTAGATTTTTATAAAGCAAAAAATCTTCATATTCAAATAAACGGCGAAAGAACAATCGAAGAAATTGTTGCTGATATGAGCAAAGAAATCAAAAACAGAATTTAAGGAGTAAAAATGGATATTACAAAAATTAAAAGTGGAAATGCAGAGAAATTAAACGCAGTTATAGAGATTCCTTACGGATCAAATATTAAGTATGAACTAGATAAAGAGAGTGGAGCAATCATGGTTGATAGAGTTATGTATTCAGCTATGTTTTATCCAGCAAACTACGGATTCATTCCAAATACACTTGCAGCAGATGGCGATCCAGTTGATGTGCTAGTATTGAATGAATACCCAGTTCAAGCAGGAGCAGTGATTCCTTGCAGATTAATTGGTGTTTTGATTATGGAAGATGAAAGCGGTATGGATGAAAAACTGCTTGCAGTTCCCGTAAGTAAGATTGATCCAAGCTATGATAATATTAAATCTTTAGATGATTTAGCACCACACAAATTAGCAAAAATCAAAAACTTCTTTGAAACCTACAAAGCATTAGAAAAAGGTAAATGGGTAAAAGTTCAAGACTTTAAAGGCATAGAAGAAGCTACTAAAATACTTGAAGAATCAATCAAAAACTACAAATAATCTAAGCAGCTATTTAGCTGCTTATAAAGTTCAATTTCTTAATTCAAATTCCATTAATTTTATTTACAAAAAGCCTTATCTTTAATCTAAGTAAAATAAAACAATTAAAAACTTATTATTTTTTTTTATATTGCAAATTCACATAAAGCTTTTACTATATCTTCGGCTTTTTGCTTTTCGCTAAAGTTTGCGTAAAAGCATTTTGTATTATTTTTTGATTGTGTTATTTTAATAAGTTCTTGTTTTTCTATATCGCTTATTGTTTTTATGCTAAATTCGTTTATATCTTCATCTTGTATTTTTTCGTGTAGCTATAAAGATATTTGCTTGTCAATTATGTTTATAAAAATCTTATCTTTGTTTAAATATCTTATAACAATCTCGTTTTTCTATTAAGGTTATTTCTTTTGCTATTGCTTGAAAAATCATTTTTTATCCTTTTATTTATAATTTTTGCTTAAAATAAAAGCCCTTGCTGGGAACAAGGGCTAAAAGGCTCTTAAGCAAAAAGCCTTTTGATTGCTGAAAACATATGATTTTCTATGTTTTCGCTTGGTTTTAAAGATGAGATGTTTTCAATAAATATCTCATCGTTAAAAAGTATCATTAAATCCGTGCTAATTAGCTTTTCGGCTTTTAGCACTTGATGTATGCTAAAATTGTTTTTAGCTTGATACTCGCAAATGTTTAACTTGTTTTGAGTAAAAAACCCTAAAAGTTTTTTAGCTACTTTTGAAGCAACACCTTTAATAGCAAGTTCATTTTTAATTTCTCTTGCTAGTCTTGTTTCTACGCTTAATTTAGTTCTATCTAAATAATTCATTTTTATATCCTTTTGTTTGTTTTGGTTTTTGGCTTTCTAAAGCAACTCGTTTTCTTTACCCGTTTTAAAATCTTTTTTTTGTTTTTTTTACGGCATTTGACAATCTCCTTTCTTTAATATATTTTTGTTAAAATTACTAATTTTTTAGTTTTATTAACAAATTAAGTGAATAGTAACGCATTAAGCTTAATTTAAACTTAAATTATTAAATTTTTTACAAAAAATATTGTTTTTTTTACAAATATATGCTAACATAATGCTTGTAATCAAAAAAGGAGTAAATATGACAGGAAAAGAATTTAATGAGAGAATCAAACATTTAGGCTTAAGTGTTAGCGAGTTTGCAGAACTAACAGGACTTACTAAAGATGGTGTTTATGGTTGGAGCAGAAGCAATAAAACAACGCCTGAATGGGTAAAATCTTGGCTAGATAATTATGAAAAAGCATTGTTGCTAGATAATATAAAAAATGCTTTTTCACAAGCTTTTGCATTTGATAAAAAATAATTCTAATTCCGAATTCAAATTCTTTAATTTTAATAATTTGAATTCGCAACCCCACTTAAAAAAAATCGCATACCACACTAAAGTTAATAAACAATTAATTTTATAAAAAATTTAAATTTATTTTAAGGAAAATTTGGTAGAATATCGTTACCTTTAAGCATTAATTAAAGCTAAAACTATTGAGAATAAAGGATATCAGTAGTTGAGTTTTTGCGGTGGAAAGGTGTTAAAATGGGAGAATTAATTGTTCTTTTAGTTTTAACAATTGCTTTTACTTAAAGCTCTTAAAAACTTTAAGTAAAAGCAAACTTTAAAAAACCATTGAAAATATTATAAACTCGCACGGCTTAGCTTTAGCTTAAAGAGAAAACAATCGTGAAACTCGCCGTGCAGTTTCACAACTTTCTTAAAATCTTTCAAAATTACGCTTAAAATCAAAAATCTTTATAAAAACATACTAAGATACTACTTTTATATTTAAAACGATTTTAGATAGCTTTTTGTTAATTTAAAAGCATATTTTATAAACTCGCCCCACTAGATTTTTTTAAACTTTTTAAAAATTCGCCGCCCCCACTGAAAGGAAAAATTTTTATTTTTTGGGTTTTTTATCTTTAAAAATAGATGTTTTCGACGATTTTTGCTAGGTTTTTAGACAATTGTGTATGATTTTTTTAAAAATTCTAATTTTTCTAAAAATTATTTTTGTTCTACTGAGCACAAATTAAAACGCTATATTGTTTTTAATATTACTAAAGAAAATTTCATATTTAACAAAAAGAATTTGAATTCGGAATTTAATTATTGTTTTGTGAATTAGCAAAAAATCTCATTGTAGCAATTTCGTCTAATTCTAAAGCTTGTTTTTTCTCTAAAGCTTTTTTCTTTTGCTTTAATTCTTCTTCGTATAAATATTTGATTTTTTCATAATCTAGTGAAGCTCTTTTGTAAAGATGATTGTAATGGCTTATTTCTTTATCGCAAAGGTTTAATTTTTCTTTTAACTGACTTTGTTTTAGAAGATTAACTTGTATAAAATCATTTACTAAAACCATTTCATTTAGAGTTGTTGGCTCTTTTAATTTATTTATTTCGTTTTTTACAAGTTCTAATTCGTTTTCTACTGATTTTTTTCTAAGTTTTGCTTTATTTAAATCAAGCTCTGCATTTTGCAGAGCCTGTTTTTTGACATTTAAAATTTGTTTGAATTTCATAAAATGATAGTATCTTCACGCTCTGGAGAAGTTGAAATCATTTTAATTTTTACGCCTACTAATTCTTCAATTTTAGCAATATATTTTTTTGCATTTGCAGGTAAATCATCATATCTTCTAATACCATAAATCTTACCAAACCCATCAACGCTTTCATAAATAGGCTTTACATTTTCTAAATCAGCTGGAACATAATCAATAATTTCTCCATTATATTCATACGCTTTACAAATCTTAATGCTGTCAAAATTCTCTAAAACATCTAATTTCATTAAAGCAAGTTCGCTTAAGCCATTTAATCTAGCTGTGTATCTTACAGCCACTGCATCAAACCATCCGCAGCGTCTTTTTCTACCTGTGCTAACTCCAATTTCCTTGCCTATTTCACCAATTCTTTCGCCTTGCTCTGTTTTATCTTCTGTTGGAAATGGTCCATGCCCTACTCTTGTAGTATAGGCTTTCACAATTCCTATTGATTTACCAGCCTCATATGGACTAAGCCCTAAACCACTTAAAGCACCTGCTGCAATTGTAGTTGAGCTAGTTACATACGGATATGTTCCATGGTCAATATCTAATAAACTTCCTTGAGCACCTTCAAGCAATACTTTTTTATCTTCATCTAAAGCCTTCCAAATAAGTCTTGTAGTATCACAAATATATGGAGCTAACATTTCTTTATAGCGCTTTAAGTTTGCTAAAAGCTCATTTGCATCAGGAGCACTAACTCCTAAAGCATCTAAATAAGGTTTATTCATTACAAAATCTTTTAATATTGCATTGCATAATTTCTCAGGCTCTAAAAGCTCGCATACTCTATGACCACTTCTTGAAATTTTATCAGCATAGCAAGGCCCAATTCCTTTACCTGTCGTTCCTATTGCATTATCACCTTTGAACTTTTCTTTTGCTATATCTATTTGTGCGTGATAATTTAAATTAAGGTGAGCTCTATCGCTAATAAACAATCTACCTTCTAAATTATCAAATTGTGCCATTTCTGTAATTAAAACTTCAGGATTTAAAACAACACCATTTCCTATAACATTCTTACAACGCTCATGTAAAATACCACTAGGTAATAAATGTAACGCATAGCGAACACCATCAACCCAAATAGTATGACCAGCATTGTGCCCGCCTGCACTTCTGCAAACAAAATCATAATTAGCACATAGCTTATCTACAACTTTACCTTTACCTTCGTCGCCCCATTGAATACCAACTAAAATATCAGCTTTACTCATAAATGTCTCCTATAAAAATATTATATCCGTTTTCGTATTTTTGCATAATTCTATCTCTATTCTTTTGCTTGATTAATTCTACTAATTCTCTCATATAATTTACTTTTATTTCTAATTCTTCATTAGTAATATTAATTTTATTTAAATTACTTAAAAACTTATCATAATTTAAATTATCAAAAGACTCATTATTGTTTATTCTTCCACCAATAACTTTGTAATAATAATCACAATATAAGCTATCAAGATTATTTATATTCTTGTCTTTACAAAATAATATAAAATTATCTAATTCTGCTAAATCATATTCTTTTTTAAAAATTAAACAATATATATTATCACCTGTTGAATTTTTTGTAACCACATAGCTTAATTTGCACGAATGAAGTATGTTATTAATATCTTTTAAATAAACAATATCTTTTAATGTGCTTGTTTTACCTTCTTGCATATTTCTTGCAATTTGCTCGTAATTTTTAGCTATCATATCACTTAAATATAGTTGATGATTTGTATTTGCTAATCCAAGCAATGCTCTTAGTTCTTTATTAGCATTTAAGCATTTAAAATCTTTATCAAATATACCTATAATTGAGTTTGTTTGCTTATATATATCACTAAAAGATATAGGCTCTCTTACTTCATCATCTAATAAATCTTGTCTTAATAATGCTAAATGAGCTATGATATTTAAAAATTTTGATTGTTTATTGTCATAATTATAATCTTTTGAAATATTAAAACTTGCTTTAAATTCTGCATATCTTCCATTGTTTTGTCTTAAATATAATACTTGTTCAATCACTCTTGAATAATTTGAAAAACTATTATCTTTTAAGTTTTTAAGTTTTATTAAAAATTCTAAATAAGACTGATAGCTTCTTTCATGTAAAAGGTCTTTAAAATAAACAACACTAGATGCTGAATATCCTAAAATCCTATCTATATTCTTGCTACAATTTCTAAATTTTAATTTTCCACCCTTTAAGGTAAAATTCATAGTAATAATAAAACTTTTTTCCAAAGCTTCATATTGAGATTTAATAACTTCGTAACTTTTACTAACCATATTGGTATCTAAAATCATCAAAATATCATAACAAAATCTCTCAGATCTCATTACGAAAGGATATATTTTAACTTCCTTAAAATCTTCTCCATTTACATAATGCTCTGTTTGTATATAAAAACCTTGATTTTTAATAGAGTTTTGCATATTGTTCGCAAAATTAATAGGATCAGTGGTTAAATCTTTTTGCTCTTTTTTACCTAGCATATATAAATTAAGCTTAGACATACTTGTAATTTTTTGATTGTAAAAATCTAATGCCGATTGATTTGCTTTAAAAATCTTTCCCGTAAAAGCGTCAATCATAAGCATAGGAATTGTGCTTTTACTAAACATAGAACTTAAACGCTGTTCTAATTCTCTATATTCTTTTTTAATATCCTTATATTCTAATACTGAAAATGCAGTTTGTTTTTGCAAGTCAATTAAATCCGAACCTTCAATTAATTCAAAATTTTGAAACTCATCAATATCACTTGCACCTTGCAATTCATAACAATACTTAACTTGCTTAACCAAACCTTTTCTAATTAGCATAAAATCAAGATATGAATTCCAAAAATACATTACTAAAATAATAAGCAAAAACGCACTTATTATAAAATAATAATTCAAGTATTCAGATATAGAAATAAAACTTCTTACATTAAATCCACTATATTCTACTTCTTTTATAATATTTGAAAAGTTCCTATCTGTTTGATAAACACCTGATAAGTACCAGTAATAATTAAACTCATTTATATTTTCAAGTAAAGCTAATTTTGATACATCACTTGAATATAAAACATTTCCAAAAGAATCTACTAAAATATAATCCGTATTAAACTTATTTACACTTTTTAATAAATCAAATAATTCTAATTTTGCAACTAAAAATGTATACTTACTATTTTCTAATTTCTTAGCAAAATAAATGCTAGCTTTTTGGTCTTTTGTAACTATTAATTCACTTACATAAGTTGATTTATCAAATAGTTTTTTTGAATTAATTTCAATAAACTTTTTAAGCGGATCATTTGAATCAATACTAACTTTATCAATAACTTCACCTGCATCATTTAAATAATAAAATGCCGAAAAAGTATTTAAATCAAGTTTTTTTAAACTTGGATTGATTTCAAGTGCTTTAGAATATAAATCAAGCCTTATTTGATGCTGTTTAATAGAGTTTTGGATACTATGTGAAATCAGCTTATTATTATCAGTTAATTTATCATTTATCGTTGTAAAATTGACATATAAACTAAAAAATAAAACTAAAACTAATAGAATAAAAGTAATAAAAAAATTCTTTCTTAATAACCAAATAATATTATTAAACTTAAGCACTTAAATCCTTCTTTGATAATTCATTTTTAAAATATCCCTTAAAATATAAGCTTATAATAAGTGATGGTAACAAAAATAAAGAACCGCATAATAATAAAATCATAACTAAAACAGTCAGTAAGCCAAAATAAATTGTAGGGGTAAAATTTGAACTCATCATCAAACAAAACCCTAAAACAATAGTGCAAGTAGTATAATATAAAGCCGAACCTATACTTTGATGGCTTGCAATTATTGCTTCATTTAAAGGCTTTCTTTTAATTTCTTCTTTAAATCTATGAACATAATGAATAATATCATCAACCCCTATTCCTATTGAAATAGCAGCTATTGTAATACTCATCAAATCAAGGCTTAATCCACTAAATGCAATTATCGCAAATAGCAGTGAGATAGGAATTAAATTAGCAATTATTCCTATGATGCTAAATCTTATATTTCTAAAAATTATTAAAAATAATGCAAATAAACTTAATATAACAAAATTAAGAGTATCTACTTGTGAGCTAATCAAAGAACTTAGCATATTATTATAAAGAACCATTACTCCACTTATTTGAAGATTAATATTATCATCTTGAGTAAGTTTTGCTAGATTAGTTTTTAAATCACTTAAGAATTTAGCTCTTTTTAGCGTTTTATCGCTATCAATCATTCTAATTCCTATTCTAAATTCTTTTGTTTTTTCATTGTAATATGGATAAATTATTTGAGCTTTTGTACTTTCATCAAGGTTATTTTGTAATATATTTAATAAAAATCCATCTATATCTTTTCCTTTATTTATTGTCTTAGCAAAGTCAAGTAAAGAATAAAGACTTAAAACACTTCCAACATATTCTTGTTCTTTTAAGAAATTATGAACTTTTTTTAATATTTCAACCTTTGAAGGGGTTAAATAATACTTATCGTTATCTTCTAAAAACTCAGCAAATTCATCTTCTTCTTTTTCATCTTCATCGTTAAATTTAATAATCACATCTAAAGGCAGGGTTCCACCTAATTTTTCATCAATTAATAAAAGACCTTTTTTAATGTCACTACTATCTTTAAAATAATTTACGAAGCTATTTTCAGCACTTAACTTAGGTATAGAAATACTAGCAAAAATTATGATAATTAAGCATACAAAATAAACGATTTTTCTATGATAAATCGCAGTTTTAGCACAAAACAATAAGATTTTTGGCTCTTTTGCAAAATATACATTTTTAAAATCTTTTTTTGCTAACAATAAATAAGGTAAAAACAAGTAGCATAAAAACAAGCTTACACTTATTCCTATACTCATCATAACGCCTAGCTCGCTAATTGGCTTAATCCCTGAAAATACAAGGCTTAAAAATCCAACAACGGTTGTTAAAATCGCAAAAAAACTAGGCTTTGCTTTAGCTAATAAAGTATGTCTTACATTAGTAATTCTATCATTATATTTATTGTAATTTAAAAGCTCTGAGAAATGTGATAATAAATGCACAATTACTGAAATAGTTATTATTAAAACTAAAGCTACATAATTACTTGAAATAACCGTAATGTTATATCCTATTAAAGCTAAAATTCCCGTTGTGCTAAATAAAGATATTAAACATATAAACATACATATAAAAACAAAATAAAAACTTCTAAAAAATATAAAAATAGCCAACGATAATAATACAAAAAGCCCTATTCCATATACATATAAATCTGATTTAACATAAGCTATCATATCGCTTGCTATTACGCTCATTCCACCTAAAATCAAATCATTTTCATTCGCAAAATCTTTAAGAGTTTTTATAAGCTCATCAGGGTTATTAGCAAATATTAAAAAATCAGCTACTAAAAAATCTTTACTTACTAAATTACCTAAATAAAATTCGTTTTTGCTAATTTCTTCTTTTGCTTTAACTAAGTTTGCTCCATCATTTATGCTTTTTTCATCGCTTAAAAATAAAGGTGCATTTAATATGCTAAGGGTTGATTTTATACCTTTGATTTTAAGTAGTTTTTTTTCTATTTCTTGAAGTTTTGCTATGTCGTTAAAAACATCTTTGTCGCTTTTATATGCTAATACTAAAAAATCTTGAGAACCAAAAGTCTTAATACTTTCATTAAACAGCTTTAAATCTTTATCGTCTTCTAAAAAAAAGCTTGTAGATTTTGCTTCTACTTGAATTTTTGTTGAATAATATGATAACCCTAAGCATGTAGCAAGAGTTATCATAAAAATAATTTTTGAATATTTTATAAGAAAGGATATTACTTTATTCATTTAAGTTTTTCAAATAAAGCATTAATTCCGCTCTGTTTTATAATATCTAAAAACTGAGCTCTATAACTTGTAATTAAACTAGTATTAAGTATATCAATATCATATAACTTGCACTCATTTGCAACTTTTCTAAACTTAAATACCATTTCTTTTGTTTGCTCTTCGTAATCTACTTTCATATTAGCTTGGCATTTCTTATCATCAATATTTGTACTAACTAATTCTAAGCTACTGCCTTTTACTAAATCAATCTTACTTGAAAAATCCTTTTTTAATCTCTCGATAAAAATAACCTTAAATTCTGCTAATTTTTCAGCACTTAATTCGTTAGCATATTTTGATAAAACTAATTTTGTCATTAAGTCTATATCTAAATTATCTTTTAATAATTCAAATAAATCTTGGCTTTTATTTACACTTTCACTTTTAAAAATACCTTGGATTTTACCAACATCTACTGCAATATCTTCTTTAAAAGTATCTAATTTATAAGCATATAAACTAGCAATACTTAAAACTACAATTAGTAATTTTTTCATTCTAATTCCTTCCTATTTTTCTCGTAAAAATCTCTTATTGTTATATAAGGATTTACGCTTTTATAAGCTTCATTAATCAACAAATAATTATTACTTGTTTTATCAACAAGTCCTAAAGTTGAAACGCTAATACTAGCATTATTAGTTAAATAAAGACTAGGCTTTAGTGCATAATCAAAAGGTAAAGCAAAAGCATCTCTTACATTTGATGGTCCTAAGAATGGCAATACAATATGCTCTCCAGCAGGCACTCCCCATCTAGCAAGCATTAGGCCAAAATCACTTTCTTTTTCATATTTATAAGGTCTTAAAATTCCACCAAAACCTAAAATTGTATTTCCTAAAAAAGTTCCTAATTCAGCAGTTCCTGCTTTAAATTCCCCACTAAAATATAAACTAATAAATCTTAAAGGCGCTCCTAAATTATGAAAAAAATTATTAACACCTTTTTTTACAATGGGTGGAGTTATTGCATTATAAATATTACTAAGTGGCCTTAAGCTCATATTATAAACAGCATAATTAAAATCTGTCATAAAGCGATTATATGAGTAAAATTTATCAACTCTTTCATTTTGTTCAAATTCAGCCTCAAAATCATCAAAATCATTAGCATTTAAAGAAACAAACACTAAAAATATAAGAAATATTTTTTTAACCATAATTACTCGCTATTTAGTATTTTTGGCAAATAATAACAAAAAACAATTAAGAAAAAAATATGAAAATTAATCTAGAAATCGAATTTATTTTAAATGAAAATATCAAAATTACAAAAAAACATATTATGCTTTTAAAACAAATTGAAATTGATAAAAGCATAAGCAAGGCAGCCAAAAATATTGGAATTTCATACAAAAATGCTTGGGATAGCCTAGATGAAATAAATAAGGCTTCTAAAATGCCTTTATGTTTAAATAATTCAAGAAAACAAGGCTCAGTTTTAAGCGAATTTGCCAAAGAAATATTAAATAAATATGATGAATTTTGCATTTTCAAAAATAAATTAAATGATGATTTTAATCTTAAAACTTCAGCTCAAAACAAACTAAAAGCACAAATAAAAGAAATCAAAAATAATAAAAATTATATAAATCTAGTATGCCAAATAGAACAAGATTTAATCAATGTAAATATTTCAATAAACGCTCTTAAGGATTTGGATTTAAAAGTATTTGATGAAATATATTTAATTTTTAAAATAAATTTTATAGAGCTTGAGCAAGACGGCGAAAATGGATTTTATGCAATAATCAAAGAAATAAATGAAGTTGATGATTTTGTATATTTTACTCTAGAATTTAATAAACAATATCTAAAAGCCTTAGCACATAAGAAAAAACTAAACAAAACTTATTTTGTAAATGACAAAATCCTATTTCAAATTCCAGCAAAAAAAATAATCGTATCCTTATAAATGTTACTATATGTAACAAATGTATAAAGTAAAATTAAAAAATGTTACATTTTAGATAAGTTTTAATTTTATTTTGTTAAAAAATAACACAAAATTAAATTTTAAGGATGATTATGCTTGATACAACGCTAATTTTATTAGCTGCTGGAAATTCTACTAGATTTGGCTTAGCTTGTAAAAAACAAAATCTTTATATAAACAAAGAACCTTTATGGCTTTACCTTGCAAGAACTTATGAAAAATTAGCAAATTTTTCAAAAATTATAATAGTTTGTGATGAAGTTAAGTTTTATGAATTAAAAGAACCAAAATATACCTATGTAAAAGGCGGTAAAGAAAGATTTGAAAGCATTGAAAATGCCTTAGAATTAGTAAAAAGCGAATATGTATTAATTACAGATGTTGCAAGAGCTTATGTTAGTAAAAAAGTTTTAAATGAGTTATTTTTACACGCAAAAGATTATGATAATGTATTTCCTGCAATTAAAGTTGTAGATACTATTTATAATGAAGAAAAGCAATGTTATTTAAATAGAAATGAATTAAAGTTAGTTCAAACCCCACAAATTAGCAAAACAAAAGCTTTAAAAACTGCTAATTTAAAAAATTTCACAGATGAAAGCTCAGCAATACTAGCAAATAATGGCAAAATTAAATGTGTTTTAGGTGATGAATTAAGCTTTAAATTAACTAATAAAAGTGATTTAAAAAAATTAAAATTACTAAATCTAGCAAGTGCTAGTAAAGAAACTTTCGTAGGATTTGGATATGATGTGCATGAGTTTTGCCACTCAAATGTAGGTCATAAATTAAACGATGATAATAAAAATAATGAATTAATCTTAGCAGGAGTAAAAATTAGCGATGATTTTGCTCTTAAAGCACATTCAGATGGAGATATTGTAGCCCACGCATTAACTGATGCAATATTAGGCGCATGTGGTTTAGGAGATATAGGAGAAGCTTTTAGCCCTGATGATGATGCTTATCATAATGCTAATTCTATGCAATTACTAAAAATAGCTTATGAAAAATGCAAAGCTTATGGTTATGAATTAATTAATGCAGATATTACGATTTGTGCTGAAAAGCCAAAGCTTTTAAAATACAAACAAGAAATGTTAAGGAATTTGAATTCGGAATTAGGCATTACAAATATTAATATAAAAGCAACAACCACTGAAAGACTAGGATTTGTAGGACGATGCGAAGGAATTAGCGTAAGTGCAGTTGTAAATATGAAACTATTTGATTGGAGCGAATATGAAGATATTAATAGTTGAAAATGAAATTTATTTAGCTCAAAGCATTGCTTTAAAGCTTAATGATGCAGGTTATGTTTGCGAAGTTGCAAATGAATTTAAAGATATAAAAAACAAATATTATGATGTTATTTTACTATCTACAAATATAGAAAATTTTATAAAAGTTATTCAAAACCACAAAAATAGCGTAATTTTACTGCTAGTTTCTTATGTTAGCAGTGATACTGTTAGTATGCCAATTGAAGCAGGAGCTTATGATTATATTCAAAAGCCTTTTATGATAGAAGAGTTAATTAGAAAAATTAATTATTTTTATAATTACAATAAATTAAAATCACAAAATATAGCTTTGAGTGGATATATAAAATCAATAATTGATTCAAAAATACACGCAGCTAAAAAAATGGTTTTTCCAACCCTAATTAAAACAAATAAGCAAATATTAGCAGATAGCTATGTATTTAACTATGCTTTTTCACATAATATAAATATTCATTTTACTGACTTAAGCAGTTCTTTTAATCTTAATAACTTATTAGTAGGTGATAGAGATATTAGATATTTTACTAATTTTCAAGTATTAAAAGGCTCAAAATTAGAGCAAATCTTAAAGCTTAGCAAGGGTCAAAATTTTATATTCCATACAAACGGAAATGCAGATGTTGAAGGCTTTAATATAATTGAGCTAGAAGATAACGAAAACACCTTGGCTTTAGGTGAGATTTTAACGGTTGATGATTATATCAAAAACGTGATTTTAAACTGGCAAAAAAGCTACTCAGATACAGAACTTAGCAAAAAAATAGGAATTAGTAGAAAATCACTTTGGGAAAAAAGGAGAAAATATGGAATTAATAAAAAATAAAATAAAAGAAATAAATATAAGCGAAAAAGAACTAAGTATATTAAGCTTAATTGAGATTAATTCCTTTAATACAAACGGGTTTTTGCCAAATAAAGAAGAAGTATTTAAAGCCTTTAATACAAACACAATAAGCGAAAATATCTCAACCTGTACCCTAGCCTTTTCTCCTAGTTTTGAGCTAAACTCAAACCTAAATAATTGCGTATTTGATAAAGAAGTTGTGCTTAAATTAAACGATAAAATAGTCGGTAAAATTACCAAAACTTGCACCTTTGAAAACGATAAGGCTTATACAAGTATTTTTAATGCTAACACTTGTAAGCTAAGTAAGGAATTAAACCCTTGTTTATCAGGTAAAATTGAAATATTTGATAATGAATTTAAAAAAGTAAAACTTGCATTAAATAAAAAAATAGCAAAAGATAATGCCAAAAAAATCACAGCATTATTACTTAACGCTGATCCGATTACAAGAGCTCATGAAAGAATGCTAAGATGGACTATTGATAAAGCTGATTTAGTAATTATTTTTGTCGTTGAAGGATATGATTCAAATTCTTTAAATTATGAAGCCAAAAGAGAGTGCTTTGAATACTACGCCAAAAATTTCTTACCACTTGAAAGAATTTTTCCAGTTTATTTAAAAAATATTGATTTATTTAGCCCTTATCTTGACCCAAATTACGAATGTTTATTAGCTAGTTCATTTGGTGCAAATAAGCTTGTAATAGGACAAAATCACCAAGGTTTAGGCTTATTTTATGATAATAATTTAGCTCACACAGCAATTGATGAACTTTCTCGCAAAAGTGGACTTGAATTAATTGTCTTACCTGAGTTTGTATTCTGCAATAAATGTAATGTTATGGTAAGCACAAAATCTTGCCCACATGGAGCACATCATCACATAAAATACCGCTCTTCAATGATTAGAGAAATGCTTCATTCAGGACTTATTCCACCAACCGTTTTAGTAAGAAAAGAAATATCGGCTAAATTATTAGCACATTTACATCCTAATAGATTTAAAAATGTTCAAATGATTTATGATGGATTGTTTCCAAGCAATGGTATTATTGAGAAACGAAGTGATGAAGACCTTTATAAAGAGCTAATTACTTTATATCAAACAAGTTATATGATTTAAGGAGTATTTATGAATAATTTTAATAGTTTTTGCGAAAACGTTCAAAATGAAAAAGATTTTTTCAAACCACTTGCGTTTGCAGTAGGTGTTGGATATTTTTCACAGCTAAATAAAGAGCTAATTTATATAGATTTTGCAAATGTTAATTATCTACAAAATTACGGAACTTTTAGTGTATTTTTTAAAGAATTAAACCTTGCAAAATACAAAGATGAAAGCGAATTTGTTTTAGAACTTACAAAAGATAATTTAGAAAAAATATTAAAGCATTTTGAATGTTTTAATAATGATGGCAAAAAACACGAAAATATAATAACTCTAAAAGCAGCTTTAGAAAATATAGATCAAGAAAGATTTTTCTTGGTAGCTATAAATAAAGATGAAGCTCCTAAAAGTATGCCAAGTGTATATTTAAAATTGCATTTATTATCAAGACAATTCGTTAAACCTAGAGAGCTTAATTTAAACGGAGCGTTTGGCTTGCTTAAAAATCTTGCATGGAGTGGAAATATTCCTTATGATTTAGAATATTTAAGAGAAAATGAAGCAAAATTAAAATTTAGCAAAACCTATCCTATCATAGATTTTGTAGATAAATTCCCAAGATTTTTACAAAGTATAATTCCAGCAGATAATACAAGAATACTTGATACTTCAAAAGTAAGATTAGGAGCACATCTTGCGAATGGAACTACAATTATGCCAGGTGCAAGCTATGTGAATTTTAATGCTGGAACTCTAGGCTCAGTAATGTGTGAAGGAAGAATTTCAAGCTCGGCAATAGTTGGAGCAGGAAGTGATGTTGGTGGTGGTGCAAGTATTTTAGGAGTATTAAGTGGCACAGATGGAACTCCTATTAGCGTTGGTAAAAGCTGCTTATTAGGTGCAAATAGTGTTACAGGAATTGTTTTAGGCGATGATTGTGTAATAGATGCAGGAATTGCGATATTAGCAGGTAGTAAAGTTGAATTATTATTGTGTGATAATCTTAAGAATGCAAATCCTAATTTTGATTTTTCTAAGAGTATTTATAAAGCAAAAGAACTATCAGGTCTAAATGCTTTGCACTTTAGATTAAACTCAACAAATGGAAAACTTCAAGTAGGATTTAACAAAAAAGCTATAAAGCTAAACAAAGACCTACATTAAAAGTAGTTTTGCTAATAAAACTATCAAAAAACATAAAACCAAAGCTATTAAATGAGAGTGTTTTACCAAAAAATGCTCTCTATTATTTTTAAACTTTACATAATAAATACTAAGAATAGTTATTAAGAACATAAAAATAATTAAAGATATTTTAAGTATAAAAGCAATCTTATTTACGAATTCAAATTCTTTAAAAGCTAAGATAATTCCGCTTACAATAAGTATTAAAAAGCTTATAGCATAAATAATTCCTGAGTTTTTAAAATAAGCTTTTTTAATCTCTAAATTATTTTTAATATTACTTAAAAAAATTGCATCAAAAAACACATATCCAACAAAAATAATAGCCGTAAATAAATGAGAAAAAATCACTATAAAATCAAACATAAAACTCCTTTTTTAAAAAAATATTATATTATTTACTCCATAAAAATCTTAATTAAGGATAAGTTATGAAAGCAGTTGTTATAGGTTTAGGTCTTATAGGTGGCTCACTAGCACTAAATTTAATGAAAAATAAATTTATAAGTGGGGTTTATGGCATTGATTTAAACAAAGAGCATGAAAAAGAAGCCTTAAAGCTTAATTTAGTTCATGAAATAATTGAGTTTAAAGATATTAAGACTTGTGATTTAATCTTTTTATGTGTTCCTGTTGGTGCGATTATTGAAATAATAAAACAATTAAAAGATATTCCTAAAACAACTACTATTATTGAATTTGGAAGCACTAAAGAAAGCATACAAAACGCAATTAATGATGAATTAAAAGAGCAATTTATACTAGCTCATCCTATGGCAGGAACTGAACATAATGGCCCAAGTGCTGCTAAAATTGATTTATTTAAAAACGCAGTTTGTGTTCTATGCAATACCGAGCATACAAGCGTATTTCATCAACATAGAACCATAGAATTATTAAGTAATATCGGAATGAAAATTACTTTTATGAATGCAAGTGCGCATGATCATCATAGTGCAATCATCTCTCATCTTCCACATGTTATAAGCTTTTCTTTAGCAAATTATGTGCTTGATTGTGAAGATAAGAAAAACATTTTACACCTAGCAGGTGGTTCATTTGCTGATATGAGTAGGATTGCAAAAAGTAGCCCAGCAATGTGGGAAAGTGTATTTAAAGAAAATAAAGCAAATGTTTTAAATGCTTTAGATGGATTTATAAGTGAGCTAAATGAGTTTAAAGAAATGATGAATAATAATGATTTTGAAAAATTAAATGAATGGCTTAAGAATGCAAATAAATTAAAAGAAATTTTATAAAATTATTTATATATTAAAACATTAAATTAATTAAAAATAGAAAAATAAACAATTTTCCTTAAACGCTAATTTGCCTTTATACTAGGCAAATTAAAATTTCTTATGCGTTAAATATTATGAAAATCTTTAATTGTAATATTAATGTATTTTTTTAAAAGGAGAGATTTTATGAAACTTACAAACAAAATTCCAGCATTAATTGCTATACCACTTGTAATTTGCTTTGTAATTTTGTGTTTTGTGAATTATTCTAGTTCAAGGAATGATTCTTTAGCTTACACGAACAAAGCAAAAGAAAATGGCTTAAATGCCGCAATGCTTTATGTTGATTCATACTTTAATACAAGAATGAATTTTATTGACAAATTAGCACCTAATTTAGCTAATAAGATTAGCGAAAATAATTCTGATGAAAATATTTACGATTTGCTTAAAAGCAATCTAGGTATTTCGGGATTTTCAGCTTTATTTATAGGTCTTGAAGAAAATGGCAAGTTTTATTACATAAGCCTTAATGATGAGCCTTATATAGTAAAAACCCAAGATGCTAGAGGCCGTGGTTGGTATAAAGACGCTATTAGAGAAAAGAAAGTGTATTTAGGTAGCGAAGTATATCCTGATGAAAGATTAAAAGAAAAAGTTGTAACAATATCAGCACCAATTACAAAAAACGGAAAAGTTATAGGAGTAATAGGTGGAGATATGGCATTTAAAGAACTTAAAAACAATGTTTTAACCCTACATTTTTCTGATACAAATACAATTTTTGCTTACAACAAAAATCTTGAGTTTGTAATGCATCCAAACGAAGAATTAGAGCTTAAAAAAGATGATGTTATAAGAATTATTGATGGAAAATTAAAAGATAATAAATCAGTAGTTTATAGTTTTAAAGGTGATGAAAAGGCTGCAGTTTGCACCGATTCAAAAACAATAGGCTGGAAGTTTTGTAGCACAAACCTAACAAGCGATTTAAACACCACCCTTAATTCACTTTTAATGCAAAATATAACTTTATTTTTTGCAACTTTAGTGATTATTTTGCTATTTTTATTCTTCCTAATCAAACACTCTTT
>NZ_JACGBH010000019.1:0-31015 GCF_020138295.1 Campylobacter sp. Cr9
TTTAAATCATAATTACTTTTTAAATTATCAAAGCAAATTCTTAATCTTAATTCTTAATTCGTAATTTCTATTCCTAATTCTTTAATGCCTTTATTAAATTGAAAAAAGAATTACGAAATAGGAATTAGCTTTTTAGCTTTATAAAGTCTAAATATTGTTTTTAAATTCCTAATTTAAATTCTTTGAAAGTTTAAGCAATAATTACTTATAATCATTATATACCCAGCAATCAATCTTAACCAATCCAATCGCTAAAACACTCAAACCATCTAAATCACCTAAAAACCTACAACCAATCCAACTAAGCTATTCTAACCACTCCGAGCAAGAGCTTAAAGCTTAAAAATAAAAGAATTTAAATTAGGAATTAAGCTTTGTTTTTTTAATACATTGCAAGGCTATTATTAGACTAAAGCAAAAATAAGCTTTGTGGTTCTTGTATGTTTAAATTCCTATTTCAAATTCTTTGCTTTTAGTGTATGTAAATTTTAAAAATATTGATTTAAAGAGAAAGATTTTTAATTATTTAATATTTAGGCTTTTCTTATTTAAAATCTTTTCAATTTTGTTACGCTGTTTTTCTATGTATTTTTCACCTAATGGTTGTGCTTCTTCTCTAAATTCCATCTCAAATCCATCTTTACTCATTGCAGAATACTTTTTGTCTAAACTCTGTGTATAAAAAATAAACTGATAAATCATCAACAAAAGGCAATGAAACTAGCTTGGTTTTAGTTTGATATATTGTGTAAGTTTTTAAGTTTTTACCATTTAAGAAAAATAGTATTAAATAGCTTGATAAAATATCTAATGTACAAAGTAAGAAAAATACAGGAAAGAATATTATTTTACCTAGTGGATAATCTAGCTTATAATTCAAACTTTTTCTTTCCATTTCTTTAGTATTAAAAGAATCTTTATCAAATATATATGAATAAGCCAAAGCAGGTCGTTTAGATTGCAATCTAAAAACTATATCGCTTTTATTTATCGTTGCAGTTACTTTCTTATAACTCTTTGCTGTACCAAAAAGACCTTTTTCACCTATTTCGTAAGTTTCAAAATATATTTTTTCACTATCTACAGTTATATAAAATTCATTATTCTTAACGAATCTAAGCCTTTTTATTTGTCTAAGGTTTAAAAAGAATATAATAAAGAATATACTACGAAGTATTACTTCATCCATTCTTTTTATCCACCACAAATCTGACATTCTTGGTGTTGGTCTATTGTATAGCATAATTAAATTATCTATACCTTTATAAAGTGTATAAAATGCAATAAAAGTCAAAAAAATTTCAATAGTAAATCTAATAAGCTCTAAGCTATATAAATAATCGTTTTTTATTTTATAATCTTTTAAATTATCTATATTCAAATTGTTCCTTTAGTTTAAATAAATATTAATATAGCAAATAAACAATAAAAATAATGAAATTCAAATTATTTTCAAATTCCTATTTCAAATTCTGTGGTTTTATTGTTTATAATCAAATTATTTTGAAGAATAAAGTATAAACTTGCTAAGTTTCCTTAGCAAGTTATTTAAGATTTAAATTCGCCTAGTTTTTTGTCTAAGTCTTCGCTAATATTAGTTAGAGTTGCCGCAGCTTTTGCAATCTCTTCAACACTTCTTGCGTTTTCATTAGTAATTTTTGCAATTTGTGAAACTTCGTTTAATATTTCTTCAATCTGCTTACTTGCACCTATATAATTATCCACTGTCTTATCGCTGCTAACAATTGCTTCGCCTAAGCTTGATTGCATTACCTTGATTTGTTCTTCACTGCTATTTGCAACATTTGTTAAATTGCTAATTTGCTTAGAATTATCGCTCATTTGCTCGCTTGCATCTTTAATGCCTTGAACTATAACGCTAATTGTTGCATTAATTTCACTTAAACTCTTTTGAGTTCTTTCAGCTAGGCTTCTTACTTCATCAGCAACTACTGCAAAGCCACGTCCATGCTCTCCTGCACGAGCTGCTTCAATAGCAGCATTTAATGCTAATAAGTTTGTTTGATCTGCTACATCGTTAATTATTTCTAAAATAGATTTAACATTATCAGCATCACGGCTTAATTGCTCCATTTTAGACGATAATACACTCTCAACACTAGCACTCTTATCAATTTCATTTGTCAATGCACTAATAGATGAAATTACACCATTAATACTACTTGCACTATCCCTTAACTCATCTTTACTTGAATTAGCACTTGCTATACCTTCGCTTAAGCTATCTTTTGTAGCATTTCCTTCTTCTACAACATTATTTACAATAACAAAGCTTTCTTCACTTCTTTTGCCTGTTTGCATACTAACACTGCTTAACTCTGCTGCTATTGTTTTATTTTCATAAGAGATTTGTTTAACTTCATTTATTAGGTTTCTAATCTTATTGATAAAATCATTAATTGCTTTGCTAGCTTGCGCTATTTCATCATTACCTTTTACTTCTAAAAGTTTTGTTAAATCACCCTCACCTTTGCTTAAATCAATAGCTTTATTTGTTAATTCACCTAATGGCTTACTAACCCAAGTTCTAATGAAAAATAACCATAAAAGAAGCATAACCACACATAAAACTACTGAAAATATAGCGTAAGATAAAATTACATCATCTTTTTTCTCTAATACTTTCTTACTAACTTCAGCCATTTCTTGTTTTGCTTCTATTAGATAAATTACGCTTATATAAACATAATCATTAAATTTATCTTTTTCTACATAATAAACAACATCTCTTTCAGGTCTAGTCTTATCAGCCTTCATGTGAGTTGTTACAAAACCACCACCATTTGTTGCTGTTTGGATTATTTCTTGAATATAAAGCTTACCATTTGAATCTTTTTTATTATAAGCATTCTCACCTATTCTACTCTTTAAGTAGTGCATTACATAATCACCCTTAGAGTTAATTACAAATAAATTAACTGAGCGATTTTTTAAATCTAATTCGCTTAAAAATTCAAGCATATTTTTATCATAATCTTTTGCATTATTTTCATGAATTTTCTTTGACATTGAAGTTATTAGGCTTGTAACACTTACGGCTGTCTTTTTTGCATCATCTGTACTCATTTTATCAAGAGTTTCTTGAGCTATGTCATCTAACTCATTCATACCATTATTTGCAACAAAAATAGCACTTAAACTAATTATTAATAATGAAATAAAAGCAAAAAGTGTGATTTTGTAAGATAGTTTCATAAATCTCCTTTAAATTTAAAATAATCGTTGATTTTATTAATATTGCGTTAAATTAATGTTAAAGACTATAATTTAAAAAACTAGAATTTGAAATAGGAATTTAAAAAGATTTATAAAATTTTAAAAACGCTAAATTATTTAAATTTAGCGTTAAGATATTTTATTGTCTATTATATTTATAATACGCAGCACAAGCACCTTCGCTACTTACCATACAGCTTCCGATTGGATTATTTGGGGTGCATAAATTAGCAAAAACCTTGCAATCAGTTGGCTTTGCAAGACCTTTTAAAATCTTAGGGCATAAACAGGCTTTATTTTCAGGCTTAGTATTAGTACAAATTTCAAATACTTTTTTAGCATTTAAAAAATCGTATTCGCTTTTTAATTCTAATCCACCATTTTTTATCACATCTAAGCCACGAAATTCAAAATCAGCCTTGCAAAAATATTTATCTATAAGTGCCTTAGCCTTAAGATTTCCTTCATTAGTTACTAATCTTGAATATTCGTTATATACTTCATAGCTTTTGTTTTTAAACTGCAAGCTTAGATTTAATAATGAGTGCATTAAATCAACAGGCTCAAAACCACTTATAGCAAAAGGTTTTTTATATGTTTTTGCCATATCTAGATAAGCATTTTTGCCTATTATAACGCTTACATGAGATGGTGCTAAAAAGCCATCAATATTACAATCCTTATCTTGAAGCAATGCTTCAATTGGCTCAGGAACTCTTACATGATTTATATGAAAAAATACATTTTTTAGCTCCATTTCAAGCACTTTTTCAATCAAAACCGCACTCATAGGAGTTGTAGTTTCAAATCCTATTGCAAAAAATATAATCTTTTTATCTTTATTTTCACTTGCAATTTTTAGCACTTCTAGTGGGCTATAAAGCGCTCTTATATCTGCTCCATTTGCTCTTAATTTTTCAAGGCTAGTATTGCTTGCAGGAACTTTTATCATATCAGCAAGCGTGCAAAATATAACTCCATCTAAACTAGCTAAAAATACGGCTTCATCAAGCCTACTTTTTGGCATTACACATACAGGGCAACCAGGTCCATGAATAAAGTTAATATTAGGCACTAAAGAAGGCAAGGCATACTTAATAAGCGAATGAGTATGCCCACCGCAAATCTCCATTACATTATAAACTCTATCAAGCTTTACATTATCAATTAGTTTTTTTAAAGCTTTTATAGTGTTTATGTCTTTATATTCTTTTATGTAGTTCATAAAAACCTGCTTTCAATCTCTTCGCTACCTATTTCATCAGCGATTTGCTTATATAGTTCTAAGCTTTCTTTAGCAGCAGCTTCATCTATTTTTTGCATAGCAAATCCAACATGAATTAATACAAAATCACCTACTTTTACTTCTTCAGGAATTAAATCAAGACTAACCCCACGCTTAATACCTAAAGTATCAACCTGTGCGAAATTATTTTCATCTATACTAATTACTTTTGATGGAATTGATAAACACATATTAAGCCCTTTGATTTTTAAAGTATTCACAAAGCTCAGCAATGCCTTCGCCTGTTGCTGCGCTTACACAAAATATTTTTACATTTGGATTTAGTTTTTTTGCTTCTTCACTAATTTCTTCTAAATTAAAATTAAAATGTTTTGCTATATCCATTTTAGTTAATACGATTACATCGGCTCTTTTAAACATTACAGGATATTTTGCAACCTTATCGCTTCCTTCAGGAGATGATAATAATACTACATTTAAATGCTCTCCTAATTTGTATGAAGCTGGGCATACAAGATTACCTATGTTTTCTATCACACAAAATTCACTTTCGCTAATATCAAGATTTTTAAGAGCATTATCAATCATTTTTGCATCCAAATGACAGCTTTGACCTGTGCTAATCTGATAAGCCTTTGCACCTGCATTTATAATTCTATCAGCGTCTTTGTTAGTTTCTAAATCACCTTCTATAACGCATAGTTTTAATAAATTATTTTTAATGATATATTCAAGCAAAGTAGTCTTGCCACTTCCAGGTGAGCTCATAAAATTAATACAAAATAAATTGTTTTTATTAAAAAAATCTTGATTAATTTTTGCTTGATTTTCATTTTCTGCCATTATTTTTGCTTTTGCTTCAACGATAACTTTCATTTCTTCTCCTTTTTAGTAATTTCAAATTCCTATTTCAAATTCTTATTTAATTTTAACTCTTCCAAAGCGTTAAATTATCGCCTTTAAAACCTGTGCATTTATAAAGCTTGGTTGCCTCATCTTTTCCTTTTAGCTTTAGCTCATCTACAAGCTCAAGCTCATAAATACTAGGGTCTTTTAGCGCTGCTAAAGTATTATGAGAAATTAAAATATTTGCTTTATAGTTTTTACATGAGCTCTCAACCCTACTTGCAGTATTTACGCCATCGCCAATACAAGTATAATCGCTTCTTGCAAGGCTACCCATTTCGCCTACAATGCACTCACCTGTATTTATTCCTATACCTATGTTTATATAAGGAAGATTTTGCTTTTGCCATTCTTCATTTAAGCTTTTTAAAACTTTTATTTGTTCAATCGCAGCTTGCAAGGCACAATCAGCGTGATTTTCTAAATCGTTTGGAGCGTTAAAATAAGCCATAACAGCATCTCCGATATACTTATCAACCGTTCCTTGATATTTAAATATAATATCACTCATAGGGGTCATATAGGTATTTAAAAACTTAACCAAATCAGCCGCATCCATATTCTCACTAATGGTTGTAAAATCTCTAATATCGCTAAAAAATACCGAAATTTCTCTTTTGCTAGTGCTAAAAACATTGCTATCTGTATTAATTAACTGCTCTGCAACGCTTTTTGAAACTTTTTTCTCAAGTTTTGCTTTAATAAATTCTTTTTGCCTACTTTCTAAGAAGAAGTTAATAAGAATTCCACAAAGTCCCATAATAGCCAACACCAAAATAAGCTCAAAAGTATTTAAAACATACTTTTCGCTAACCATAAAATAATAATGCCCTAAAATAATAACTGCTAATAAGATTAAATGAAATAACACTTGCATTATTATGCTTTTAAAATACGAAAAACTTACACTTAATAAAATTATAATTATTAATGATGCAAACAATATTTCAGCCGAATAGCTAGGAGTTATTAAATACTCATCATTTAATAAATTATCAATAGCATTAGCATGTATTTCAACACCTGGCAAGTTTTCATCTAAAGAATTACTTCTAATATCATTAAGCCCAACAACGCTAGTTCCAATTAAGACAATCTTATCTTTAAAATATCTAGGATCAATCGTACCATCAAGAACATCAATTGCACTAATATAATCATAATGTGGAGATTTTCCTTTAAAATAAAGTCCTAAAAGCGCATGTGGATTTACCAAAAATGTATCTTTTTCATCAAGGATTAATCTTATATTAAATCCATCTCCAACTGCTTTAATATCATCAACTCCTACATATTTAGAATACATTGCAAGACTAAGACTTGGTAAAAGCTGTTTAAATTCTCCATCATCATAATAAATCATCATAAAAGCACTACGAATTACATTATCTAAATGTGTATATGAATTAACAAAACCATTAGCATAAGAATTATCGCTTAATTCTTCTATACTTGCTGTAATATTTTTGCCATGCTCGAGCAATGAGTAATCAATATTGTATTCTGCTATGCTTTGATTGCTTAATGGAGCTAATTTTTTACCTGTAATATGATTTGTATAAATGCTTCTATATACATTGCTTTCATTTTTGTATGCACCTAAATTAATTGCATAAGCTAACACGCTATTAGAATTAGCTAAAGCAGTCGCAAAAGCTTTATCGGTATCTTGAGTTCTAGGACAAAAATCATATTTTGGAATATTTAAAGATGAAAAGCTCTCATCGCTCATTTTCTTAGTAATCTCACCACGCTTATCATATTCAGCGAAATAAATATCAAATCCAACAACGCTAGCTTCGTTTAATTTATAAACCAAACAAGCTAACAAATCTCTATCCCAAGGCCACTGACCTAATGCAGATAAACTTTTTTCATCAATATCAACTATTTTAACTCTATCATCGCCTTTTACATTATCATTTAAATAAGCATTAATTCTAAAAAACATATCATGAGTTAAATTATCAAGCCTTGTAATAATTGTAGATTCTTTAATGGTTATATAAAAAGAAAAAACAATCATTACAAGAGATAAAACCGCAAACGAATAAATCTTTTTAAACTTAGCTAGATGTTTTATCAATTTTTAGCCTTTAATTTGATATAAATTTGAAGAATATCAATAGCTGCTGGAGTAATTCCGCTAATTCTACTTGCATCAAATAAGTTTGCTGGCTTGTTTTTTTCTAATTTCTCAACTACTTCATTACTAAGTCCGCTAATTCCACGATAAACAAAATCACTTGGGATTTTTATTTTTAATAAATTTTCTTGATTTTGAACATTTTCATCTTGCAATCTTACATAGTGATAATATTTAGCATCAAGTAAAATCTCATCTAAAACAAAATCATCTAAACGAGATAAACTAGGAGCTAAAACTAGCATTTTTTCTTTTGTAATCGTGCTACGAGCTATGATTTTTTGAAGAGTTGTAGGTTGAGAAATCGGCTCTTCATCAATACTTGCTAATAATTCATTAAATACATTTGAAGGCACAACCTTGCTATCACATAAAAACTCCAAGCCTTTTTTCATATCATTTATTTTGCTTTCATAGTATTTAAAGCTTTCTTCATCTCTTAAACCACACTCATAAGCATATTTATTAAGTCTTGTAATCGCATTGCTTTCACGAAGTAATAATCTAAACTCAGCCCTACTTGTAAACATTCTATAAGGCTCTTTAGTTCCTTTAGTAACTAAATCATCAATTAAAACTCCGATATAGCCTTCATCTCTTCTTAATACAAAACCATCTTTTTTATCAATTGCTAAACTTGCGTTTATTGCAGCCATAAGACCTTGCGCTGCTGCTTCTTCATAGCCTGTTGTTCCATTTACTTGACCTGCTAGATAGAAGTTTTTAATAATCTTACTTTCTAATGTATGAAATAAATCAAGTGGGTCAAAATAATCATACTCAATCGCATAGCCATGTCTTGTGATTTTTGCATTCTCAAAGCCTTTAACTGAGCGAATCATATCATGCTGAACTTCAAATGGAAGCGAAGTTGAAAAGCCGTTTATATAGTATTCTGTAGCTTCTTTTGTTTGTGGCTCGATGAATAAATGATGACTTTCTTTATCCGCAAAACGATTGATTTTATCCTCAATACTAGGACAATATCTAGGGCCTATTCCTTTAATCTGACCTGTAAACATAGGAGCTTTGTCAAAATTTGAGCGAATAATATCATGAGTAATTGTATTTGTATGAGCTATATAACAAGGAAGTTGTGGCAATGTATGAGTTTTGAAATCAAGGCTAAAACCTTTAGTATTTAAATCACTTTCTTGAGTTTCTAAAACACTAAAATCAATACTACTTGCTAGAATCCTTGGACATGTTCCAGTTTTTAACCTTCCACGATTAAGCCCTAAAGCAGCTAGATTATCTCCTAAATGAGTTGAGCTTAACTCTCCTACACGACCACTTTTTATTTTGCTTAAACCAACATGTATTAAACCATTTAAGAATGTTCCTGAGCAAAGAATGATTTTTTTTGCTTTATATTCTTTATTTAGTTCTGTTTTTACTCCATAAGCTTCGTTATTTTCTACTAATAATTCTGTAACCATTTCTTGAGAAATATCTAAATTAGGCATATTAAGTAATATATTTTTAGCATTTTTATTGTATTCATCCATATCAATCTGAGCTCTAGTTCCACGAACTGCTGCACCTTTACTCTCGTTTAAAGTCTTATAATTAATCGCACTTAAATCTGTGATTTTTGGCATAATTCCGCCAAGTGCAGCTATTTCTTTTACTAAATGCCCTTTTGCAAGTCCGCCTATTGCAGGGTTGCATGAAGTTGCTCCGATTCTATCGTTTAAAATTGTAAGAAGTAAGGTTTTTTTACCCATTTTTGCACTAGCATGTGCAGCTTCAACACCTGCATGACCAGCACCGATAATTATAATATCATACATCATTAATCCTTTTTTTTATAATACACTAAGCTTATTGTAAAGGATAAAAATGTTTAATGGTTTAATAAGAGAATTAGCAGTTGTAAAAAAATATTCAAATAATGAATTAAGAATAGTTTCAAAATTAAAACCAAATATAGGAGATAGCGTTGCAACTAATGGAGCATGCCTTAGTGTGATTAAAATCCACGATGATGGTTTTAGTCTAAACTTAAGCAGTGAAACCCAAAGCGTAATTAAGCCATTTGTAGTTGGCTCTAAAGTTCATACCGAATTAGCTATGCAACTAGGAAGCAGAATTGATGGGCATTTATTAACAGGACATATTGATACTCTTGGAAAAATTATAAAGATTAATAAGCTAAATAGTGGAGTTGATTTTTATATAAGTATTGATAAAAAATTTATGCCTTTAGTTTGCAATAAAGGCAGCATTGCAATAGATGGAGTAAGCCTTACAATTAATGAAGTTTTAGATGATTCAATAAGACTTACTATTATTGATATAACCTTAAAAGATACTTTATTTTCTAGCTATAAAGTAGGAGATTTAGTAAATGTAGAAACCGATATTTTGGCAAGATATGTAAATAGAATGCTAACTTATAAAGATAAAGGCCTTAGCTGGGATGAGGTTGATAGAATTAGTGCGATTTATTAGGATTTGAAATGAATAAGGAAATATTAATCAATGCTTTAATTCAAAAAGCCGATGAAATGAACGATGATTATTTAAAAAACGAAAGCCTAACAAGAATGCTTGTTAATAAAGAAAGTAAGTTTGAAAATTACGAAGAAATAAAAGACTTTTTAGAGTTTTTAAAACAAGCTAAACACAACGCTCAAAAGAGCAAATAATAATTACGAATTAGCTTTTATAAATTTTACGAATTTAAAAGCTAATTCCTATTTCAAATTCTTTGCAAATTTAAATAAAACTATTGATAATTATTATAAATTCGAAACTCAACCAAACTCAACCAAACTCAAAAAACTAGTCTAAGCAATAAGATATTAGGTTAGAAAGTTAATAAAATACAAAAATATTTGAAGCTTATATTAAAGTATTTAAAAATAAGAGAATTTGAATTAGAAATTTAAAAACAATATTTAGACTTCATAAAGTTAAAAAGCTAATTCCTATTTCAAATTCTTAAGATTTTAATACTTAAAATTAAGGGAATTTGAAATAGGAAATTAAATATTTGCTAAGCAAAAGCCTAGCAAATATTAACTTAGAGCGTTTAGTTCGTTGTTTATTGCTTCAAGTTCTTTGCTTGCACTCTCAAGTGCTGCTTTATTCTGTTCTACAACTTCTTTTGGAGCGTTTGCTACAAACTTTTCATTGCTTAGCATTTTGCTAAGTTTTTCATATTCTGCTAGAACTTTTTTGCGTTTATTTTCTAGTTTTGTTTTCATCTCACTAAGCGCTGAGCTATCTACAAAAATAGCAGTTTTTAGGTTCGTGCTTACATTTACGCTAAAGCTTTCTTTTACATTTTCGCTTTGCTCTAGTTCTCCAACTTTTGCTAATTTTGCGATAAGTTTTAGGTAATACTCGCTAAATTTATGCTCACTAATAATTTGTGCTGGAGCGTTTTTATCCGTGATATTTGCTGTTTTTTTGATACTTCTTAGGCTGTTAATCGCTTCTTTGCAAAGCTCGTAGTTTTTGATAATTTGCTCTTCATTAGATGAAATTTCGCTAACTTGTGGGTATTTTTCAACCATAATTGAGCCATTTTCAAAAACACTTGTCCCACTTAATTTATGATATAAATACTCGCTAATAAACGGCATAAATGGACTAAGCAATTTCATAGCATTTAAAAACACGCTTGCAAGTTCGTTTATACTTTCGCTATCAGCCTTGCTAAACTCTATACCATAGTCGCAAAACTCATCCCATAAAAACTTATAAATATTCATAGCAGCGTCATTAAATCTATATTCATCAAGATTTTTTCTAGTTTCATTTACACACTTTTGAAACTCTGCGTTTATATAAATACCTAGCGTTGTTTTATAGCTATCAAGTATTTTGTAATCTTTACCTTTAAGTAGTAAGAAATTTACCGCATTATAAAGCTTGTTTGTGAAGTTACGAACTAAAATCATTCTATCTTCACTCATTCTTATATCTCTTCCTTGAACGGCAAGTAATGCTAAAGTAAAGCGTAAAATGTCAGCACTATATTTATCAATGCTATCAAGTGGGTCAATTACATTGCCTTTACTTTTACTCATTTTTTGCCCGTTTTCATCTTTTACAAGTGCATGAAGGTAGATATCTTTAAATGGGATTTCGCCTAATTCATTTTCACTTTGAAATAGCATTCTACATACCCAAAAAAACAGTATATCAAAGCCTGTAATTAAAAGTGAGTTTGGATAAAAGTCTTTTATATCGCTTTCATTCCATAGTGTACCTTTACCAAAATCTCCGTTGTTATAACCTAGAGTTGAAAACGCCCAAAGACCCGAGCTAAACCAAGTATCAAGAACATCTTTATCTTGAGTGATGCTCTCGCAGCCACATTTTTCACATTTTTCTACCTTGCTCTCGTCTACATGAATATGCTCGCACTCATCACAATAATAAACAGGGATTTGATGACCCCACCAAAGTTGCCTACTTATACACCAAGGGCGAAGCTCTCTCATCCACGCATTAAAACTATTTATCCAATGAGCTGGATAAAACTTAGCATCACCATTATTTACTTTTTCTATAACTTTTGTTGCGATGTCAGTTTTTACAAACCATTGTTTAGAAATATATGGTTCAACGATGTTTTTACAGCGATAACAATGCCCAACTTGATTTGCATAATCTTCTATTTTTTCAATAAAGCCAAGTTCGTTTAATTTATCAACTACTATTTTTCTAGCCTCAAGCCTTTCAAGTCCAGCAAATTCAGCACAATGCTCGTTTAAAATCCCGTTTTCATCAAAAATAGTTAAAAACTCTAGATTATGTCTAAGTCCTACTTCATAGTCGTTATTATCATGTGCTGGAGTTACCTTTACAATTCCTGTTCCAAAGCTCATATCAACATGACTATCAGCTATGATTTTGATTTTGCGGTTTATGATAGGTAATGTAACTTCCTTGCCAACTAAGTGCTTATACCTTTCATCATCTGGATTGACCATTACAGCAGTATCTCCAAAATATGTCTCAGGTCTAGTAGTTGCAACTACTAAATAATCCTTATCGTTTAAAAAATATCTTATGTGATAAAGTTTGCCTTTGTTTTCTTCGTATTCAACTTCAATATCGCTTAATGCTCCATCTTTGGTGCACCAGTTTATCATTCTATTATTTTGCTCAATCAAGCCTTTATTATACAAATCCACAAAGGCTTTTTTAACAGCGTTTTGAAGCCCCTCATCCATAGTAAAACGAAGTCTTGAAAATGCTGGAGTTATCCCTAATGCTTGCATTTGTTTAACTATCGCTCCACCACTTTGCTCTTTCCACTCCCAAACTTTTTCTATAAACTTTTCACGGCCTAGCTCTTCTTTTTTAATGCCTTTTGCTAAAAGTTGCTTTTCAACCACATTTTGAGTAGCGATACCTGCATGGTCTAAGCCTGGTTGATAAAGTACCTTATAGCCATCCATTCTTTTATATCTTGTCATAATATCTTGAAGTGTAAAAGTAAGTGCGTGACCTATATGAAGCACACCTGTAACATTTGGCGGTGGCATCATGATAGCAAAGTTTTTGCCTTTTTCTTGGATATTTTTATTTCCATCTATTTCAAAATAGCCTTTTTGCTTACAAAATTCATAATAATCT
Organism: Campylobacter sp. Cr9; assembly: GCF_020138295.1. Classification (NCBI taxonomy): domain Bacteria; kingdom Pseudomonadati; phylum Campylobacterota; class Epsilonproteobacteria; order Campylobacterales; family Campylobacteraceae; genus Campylobacter; species Campylobacter sp. Cr9. The sequence continues at coordinate 13,134 of NZ_JACGBH010000019.1, forward strand.
TTTTCAATTTCTTTTGGATTGTAAAAATCGCTCATAAATAATCCTTAAAATGTATATTTTCGCCCATTTTATTAATTTTTGCTTATTTTTAGGTTATTTTGCTAGACTTTTTGGCTTTATTTTTTGAAAGGTTGTTTTTATGAATTTAGTAATTCGTTCTTTTATTACTTATTTTATATTAGTTTTGGTCTGTTTATTATTTAGATTAGGCTTTTTACTACTTCATTATGATTATAGTTTTAACGATTTTATAACATCAATATTTCAAGGTATTAGATTTGATATGCAATATTGTGGATATATTGCAAGTGCATATTGCATATTTTCATTATTTGGCAAAATTTGTTCAAGGATTATTTTTAATATTGCTTTTGCTTTAATTTTATTTGCAGAATTAGTTTTCATAGTATTTTTTAATATTTATCAAAAAAATATTGATTTAAATTTATTTTTATTTATACACGAAGAAACTAGTACCTTAATAAAAACAGCTTTAGGTGAAAATTATGGAATAATTCCTGCTATTTTTATATTTTTTATAGCTTTATTTATTTTAAATTATATTCATGAAAAACTTTTAAAAACAAAACTAATTTTAAATCTAAAACAATCTTTAATACTATTTGTTGTTTTTGCATTTTCTATGATGCTTAGTATTAATCAACAATTTTCTTTTAAAGCCAAAGGGCTTTTTAATGTTACAAAAGCTTATGATAATGCAGTGCTTCAAGCTAGTACTTTTGGACATTTAAAAGGTTTTGGCGGTGCTATTAGAGATTATAAAAAATTAAAAAATATTGATTTTTCTTATTTTAATGTTGGTGATGAAAAAACTGCTGCAAAGCAATTATTTGATATTAAAAACGATGAAAAAATTAATATATATGATTATATAAAACATATAAAAGAAGATGATTTAAGTATAAAACCTAAGAAAATTTATTATGTAATAAGTGAGAGTTTTTCTAATTGGGTTTTAGAAGATAGATTTAGCAATTTATTTAGTGATATTCATAATTTTGTAAAAAACAAAGCTACTTATATACCTGCAATCCATAATGCAAACAATACTGCTGAGAGTTTGCAAACTCAATTTATGGGGGTTTATTATAATGCAGATGATAACTTTAAAAAACATAATCAAATAATACCACCTAAAACAAATCTTATAAATCAATTTGCAAATCTAGGCTATAAAAGTGATTTTTATTTTGGTGGAGCTAGAAATTGGGCTGGATTATTTGATTTTACAAATTCTTTAGGAATTAATAAAAATTATGATAAAGAGCATATTTTAAATAATGAATTTCCTGATTTAAATTCTCCTAGTAATAATTATTGGGGAGCTTATGATGATTTTTTATTTGCATATACAAGTAAAAATAGTAAAGATTTTAGCTTTAATATAATTATGACTACTACAAATCATCCAACTTATGATCTAGCTTTTATGCAAAAAAATGATTTTGATATTCCATTTGATAAGATAGAAAAATTAAGCAAAAAATATAAAAACGAATTAGCTACAATTTATTGGTATCAAAAAACTTTAGTTAATTGGATAGAAAAAACAGCCAAAAAAGAGCCTGATAGTCTTTTTGTAATCACAGGTGATCATTATGGAAGGTTTAATATAGATGATAATAATGATTTATTAACTACTCATACAGTGCCTGTCATAATGTATTATCCAAAAGCTAAAATTTATCCAACTTGTAAGATAACAAACCATCTTGATATAGCAGCAAGTATTATTAATCTAGTAGCAGAAAAAGGATATGAATATGTAAGCTTTGGAACTCCATGCTTTAGTTTAGAAGAAAAAGAAATTTTAGCTAGCAATAAATATGGTTTTGGTATAGAATTTAAAAACGGAAAATTAACTAGCGGGGGGGGGTATTTACAAAGACTTCAAGCCCTTTCTTGGTATTTAGTGTATAAAGGAAACATAATTGAATAAATTAAATGAAGAACAATTTGCTGCTGTTAATGCAAAATTAGGCAGTAATTTAATAATAGCAAGTGCAGGAACAGGTAAAACAAGCACCATTGTTGCAAGAATTGAAAAGTTATTAAACGATGGAGCTAAGCCTAATACTATTATGCTCCTTACTTTTACAAATAAAGCTGCAAAAGAAATGATGGCAAGACTTGAAAAAAAGCTCGGTTCAAGCAAGATAAAAGGCATAATAAGTGGGACTTTTCACGCAATTAGCTTAGAGTATTTAAAAAAACATAAAGAAATTAATCTTAAAAAAAACTCTGAACTTAGAGCCTTGCTTAAAAGTATTTATGAAAAATACAATCCTAATCGTGATGATTTATTTGATTATTCATACTTAGCTGATATTTATTCAAGATTTAATAATACCAATTTGGTTGATGATTTTCGTGGATATTTAAAACAAAATTATGAAGAGCAAAGCGATAATATTAATTTTTATTGCAAGGTTTTAGATGAGTTTAACGAGCAAAAAAAAGCTCATAATTATTATGATTTTGATGATTTATTGCTAAATGCTAAAGATTTTTTTAAAAATGATTATAAAGATGAGCCTTTTTATGAAGTTTTAGTAGATGAATATCAAGATACTAATAATCTTCAAAGCGCTATTTTAGACGCAATTCCTAAAAAATCTTTATTTTGCGTGGGTGATTATGATCAAAGTATTTATGCTTTTAATGGTGCAAATATTGAAATAATAGGCAGTTTTAAAGATAGATATAAAAACGCTAATATTTATTCACTTAACAAAAATTATAGAAGTCTTAGCAATATTTTAGAGTTTGCAAATAGAGTTATTACAAAAAACGAAAGGCTTTATCCAAAAGAACTAATAGTTACAAGAGATGATGCAATAAAGCCTATAAAATTACATAGTTTTAATTTAGCTAACGAACAATATGAATTTATTGCTAACGATATTTTAGCCAAGCTTCAAATAAAGCCAAAGAGCGATATAGCAGTGATTTATCGCAATAATTCAAGCGGGGATTTAATAGAACGCTCGTTAAAATTAAAAGGTATAAAAGTAGCTAGAAAAGGCGGAACGAGTTTTTATGAACTAAAAGAAATAAATACCTTAATAAACTTAGCAAATCTAACTAATAAAAATAGCGATATATTAAGCTTTTTAGGGATTTTACTAGAGAGCAAAGGCGTTGGAAATGCTAAAGTAAATATTATTTATAAGGCTTTTTTAGAGCTTGGAAATGGCTCTTTATTAGAAGGGATTTTAAGACCTATTAAAAAAGATAGATATGATTTTTTAGCTAAAAGTGATGAAGCTTTTGGGCTTTTTGCAAGCACACAAAATGAAGCAAAACAGAACGAATTTAGCTTTTTAGCAAGTGATTTTAAACATAATCCTGTTTTATTATTAAAAGAACTAAAGTTTGATAATGTAACCTTTTTAGAAGAATTATATAAATTTTTAAAAGAAAATGAAAATATTGATAATCCTAGTATTTTGCTAAAAAACGTATATTCATCTAAGATTTTTAGTCTAATTATAAATAATATTGCAGCAAAGCGTTCATTTAAAGGTGCAAAAATCGTAAATGAGATAAAAGAGCAAAAACTAGAAAATATCAAAAATAATTGTAAATATATTTTAGAAGATGCGAAAAATTACAACACTTTTAAAGATTTTTATGAAAAAACGATTTTAAATATTGATTATGAAAGCACAAAAGGAGTGCAACTTCTAACCGTTCATGCAAGTAAGGGCTTAGAATTTGAAATCGTATATTTAATAGATTTAGCACAAGGAAGATTTCCAAATCTAAAACTTAGCAAAAGCGCTGGTGGAATTGATGAAGAAAGAAGATTGTTTTATGTAGCACTTACAAGAGCAAAAGATGAGCTTATTATGAGTTGGGCAAAAAGACAAAGCGAAGATGATAAAAATGACGCTATTCGCTCTATTTTTATAGATGAAGGTAAAAAGCCTGAAAATATTTAAGAATTTAAAATAGGAATTAAAAGCAAATTCCTAATTCAAATTCCAATCTTAAAAGGCATTAAGCCTTTTAAGATTAATCCCAGCACTCAGCGTTTTTAATTCCTAATTTTTTTGCACTAAATGTTGGATCTAGTCCTTTTTTCTTTTGCTCATCATAATCTTTTAAGCATTTAATTAAAACAGGACTTAATAATAAAATCGCAATTATATTAATTGAAGCCATTGCAGCCATTGTAATATCAGCTAAATCCCATGCAACAGCTAAATCAAGCTGAGAACCTATAAACACCATAGCAACTGCACTTATTTTAAATACTAACTCATTTAATTTATTTTTTGTAAGGTTTTTTACGTTTGCATCAGCATAATAAAAGTTACCGATTAATGAAGTAACCGCAAATAAAATAACAGCAAAAGTAATAAAATGAAGTCCCCAAGTTCCATAATACTCAATCATAGATTGTTGAACCATAGGCAAGGCATTTAGAGTTTTTTCGCCTTTGCTTAATTGCTCCATATAGCTAGTAGAAAATAATACTAAAAAGCCAGAGCAAGAGCATATAATTAAGTCAATAAATACTGAAAAGCTTTGAATAATTCCTTGCTTTACAGGGTGACTTGTGTTTGCCGCTGCTGCTGCGTTTGGAGCTGAACCCATACCTGCTTCGTTTGAAAATAAACCACGCTTAATTCCAATAACTACAACGCTACCCGCAAAACCACCAAAAATAGCTTTAAAATCAAAAGCATTTTCAAATATTAATGAAAAAACAGCTGGTATTTCAGAATAATTCATAATCATAGCAATTAAACTAAGTAAAATATAAACAAAAGCCATAATAGGAACTATGATTGAGCTTACTTTTCCTAGTGATTTTGAATTAGAGAAAAATAAAGCAAAAGCAACTACGCTTAAAATAATACCTATAACAACGCTTGCTGAACTAAAATTATCAGGAAAATATATTGCAAAAGCTGAAGTCATAGTATGGCTTTGAAGTCCATTGAATCCATACGCATAAGTTATTATTAAAATAACAGAAAATAATTTACCAAAAAATCTACTTCCTAAACCTTTTTCAATAAAATATGCAGGACCTCCACGAAATCCGTTTTCATCACGGCTTTTATAAACTTGTGCTAATGTGCTTTCAGCAAAAGCGCTTGCACCTCCAATAAATGCCATTACCCACATCCAAAATAAAGCTCCTGCACCACCAACAACAACAGCCGTGCTAATTCCTGCGATATTTCCTATACCAACTCTTGAAGCTGTTGAAATCATTAAAGCTTCAAAGCTACTAACATCACTTTTATTATCTTGTTTTTCTTTTAAAAGTGAAATTACATTACCCATTAATCTAAATTGAGCAAAACGAGTGATTATGCTATAAACTACGCCAACGATAATTAAAGCAAACACTAAAAAATAAGTATATAAATAACCATTTATAGTGTCTAAAAATAAATGAATTTCATTTAACAAACTTTGCAAACGCTCTCCTTAATAAAAAATTCAAAAAATCATTATATATAAATTCGAGCGTTTTTGGTAACAATGCTTATTTTTTATCAGCCTTATCTTCACAAGCTATTATTAATCTCTCAAAGGGATTTTTAGATAATTTATCTTTTTTGATTATTTCTTTAATGCTTTTTGGATGAACTAAATTCATAAAATCTCCTTTAAAATTAGTAATATTTTTAAATTATATATTAAAAAAGAAAATAAAAATCATAATCAAAACATATTTTTTAAAACAACGAAGTGATTGTAACCATGAGTAACATTTTTTATAAAATTTCTTGAAAATTTATAAAAATTATATTTTTATAACTAAAATAACGGCTTTAATTTATTTTAAGGAGTAATGATGAAAAAATGGAGCGAGTTTGACAATCGTTGGATGTTTTCATTATTTGGCACTGCAGTAGGTGCTGGGATATTATTCTTACCTATTCGTGCAGGAACGGGTGGCTTTTGGCCTATTGTTTTAATGTGTGTTTTAATTTTTCCGATGACTTATTTATCACATTTATTTCTATCATATTTCGTAGGTTCTACTAAAGGTGGAGATATTACTGATGCTGTGAATAAATACTTTGGCAAAGAAGTAGGAATTGTGATTACATTTTTATACTTTTTTGCAATTTATCCTATTTGTCTTGCTTATGGGGTTGGTATTACAAACACAATAAGCTCATTTATGGTAAATCAATTAGGTTTAGCTGAACCAAATCGCTTAATCTTAGCTATTATTTTAATTACTATTATGATGGCTGTAATGTTTACTAATGAAAATTTAGTAACTAAAGTATGTGAGTGGCTTGTTTATCCATTATGCTTAATATTATTTTTATTCTCACTTTATTTAATACCACACTGGAAATTAGGAGTTTTAGGTGAAGTTCCAAGTATTAAAGAATTTATTACTACAATATGGCTTACTTTACCTGTGCTTGTATTTAGTTTCAATCACTCTCCTGCAATTTCAACTTTTAGCTTAAATACTTATAATGAGTATAAAGAAAACTCAGACGCAAAAAGAAAGCAAATATTATTTAATAACGCTACACTTTTATTAGTATTTGTTATGTTTTTTGTGTTTTCTTGTATTTTATGCCTTGATAAAAGTGAATTTGCTATTGCAAGAGATGCAAATATTCCAATTCTTAGCTATTTTGCCAATAAATTTGAAGGAAATATTATAAGCTATGGCGCTCCTGCTGTTGCGTTTTTGGCGATTTTAACTAGCTTTTTTGGACACTATTTTGGTGCTAGAGAAGGCTTAAACGGACTTATTAAAAAAGTAAGTGGAAAAGAAGTTAGTAAAAACAATGCCTTTACAACTATATTTATGTATGTAACTATGATAATAGTTGCATTTTATAATCCTAGTATTTTAGGATTTATAGAAGATTTGGGCGGTCCTATTATTGCTGTTATATTATTTTTAATGCCTGTATATGCGATATACAAAATTCCTGAGCTTAGAACTTACAAAAATGGTGCGGCTTGTTATTTCGTAGCTATTATGGGAATTATCACAATTACTAGTGTAGTTTATAAGATGATATCATGAGTAATTTAAGTATTTTTAAAATCGGTATAGGACCATCAAGCTCGCACACGGTTGGACCTTTTGTAGCAGGAAATGAGTTTTTAAAAGATTTAAATTTAGATGAAATTACAAGAATTAAAGTTACTTTATTTGGCTCTTTATCACTTACTGGTAAAGGGCATTTAAGCGATATTGCTGTGGTTTTAGGTCTAAGCGGCTTAAATGTAAAAACAATTAGCGCAAAGCAAAAACAAGAAGTTTTATTAAGATTAAATGAAAGAAAGCTTTTATTAGGCGGAGTAAAAGAGATTGATTTTAATGAAAATAGCGATATTGTATTTTCTAATGAGTTTAAACAATATCACGAAAACGCCCTAACGATAGAAGCATTTGCTAATAATACTTGCATTAAAGCTAAGACTTATTATTCAGTTGGCGGTGGATTTATTAAAAATGAAGATGAAATCAAATGCCAAAGCAATAGCTCTGATGAAAAAAATTACGATTATTCTTTTGATAGTGCGACAGAACTTTTATGGCTATGTAATAAATATAATAAAAATATAGCTGAAATTGCAATGCTTTATGAACTTAACTTTAATAGTGAAGAATATATAAATAATTATTGCAAAGAGATTTATGAAGCAATGCACGATAGCTTTATAGCAGGTGCTAATTCAAATGAATTAATTTTACCTGGACCAATCAAGCTTAAAAGAAGAGCTCCTGCACTTGCAAAAAAACTTGCATTATTAGGAGATAAACACTTAAATCGTAAAGGTGATTTAGATTTTATTGATTATTTTAGCCTTTATGCTATGAGCGTTTCAGAAGAAAATGCAGCGGGTAATCGTGTAGTAACTGCTCCAACTAATGGAGCTTGTGCGGTTGTTCCTGCTGTGCTTTTATATTTAAAAGAACATGTAAAAAGTATGAGCGAGAAGGACATTAGAGACTTTTTATTAGTATCAATGGCAATAGGCTCATTGTTTAAGAAAAACGCAAGTATTAGTGGAGCTGAAGCTGGTTGCCAAGCAGAAATTGGCTCAGCATCTTCAATGGCGGCTGCATCTTTTGCATTTAGCATGGGTGCAAGTCCGATTGATTGTTGCTCTGCAGCTGAGATTGCAATGGAGCATCATTTAGGGCTTACTTGCGATCCTGTTGCAGGACTTGTGCAAATCCCTTGCATTGAGCGTAATGTATTCGGAGCTATAAAAGCTGTAAGTGCAGCAAAAATGGCTATGGATAGAGAGAGTGCTCCTAGCGTTGGGCTTGATGAAGTAATTAAAACTATGTATGAAACAGGCAAGGATATGGATACAAGATACAAAGAAACAAGCCTTGCAGGTTTAGCTACAAATTATAAGAAATTTTGCTAATTTTTATTTAGAATTTGAATTAGGATTTTTAATTTCCTAATTCAAATTCCCTTGATTTTCAGTATTAAAATCTTAAGAATTTGAAATAGGAATTAATACTTATTCACTGCATTCATCTAACAAATACGCAATGTGTTGCCATGAGATGTTAGTAGCATCACTAAGACCTACTTCGCAAGTGCTTGAGCTTGAAAACCCTCTTTTAATATTTGTATTTGCATAAAATTTCTTAAAATTATTTGTCGCACTTATATTTAATTTTGGAGTTAAAAAGCCTTTATATCCTGCAAAGCCACAGCAATATGTATCATTATCAAGAACTACATTTTTAGCACACATTTTTGCAAGTTCTATTAAGCTATTTTCAATATGCATTTTTCTAGCAGCACACATTATATAAAGCCCTATTACCTCATCAATTTGTTTAATCTTAAGCCTTGGAGCAATAACCTTATATAAATAATCAGCCAAATCATAAACTTTATGATTTTTAAGCATTTTTGCTGAACATGCACTATGATCAATCACAATATCAGCATTTGCATTTGCTATAAATTCGCTAAGCTTTGCTTTATTTTTACTTTGAATATCTGCATAATTTTCATAAGCTTTACCACAGCATAAGTCATTTGGAGCATAGATTATTCCAATCCCAGCTTTTTTACATAAGCTTTCAAATACTTCTTGCAAGGCTCTTTTATCACTCATCTTAGCATTTGGCTTAAAGGCTTTATTTAAGCAACTTGTAAAATAAATAACATTTTCTTTTTGCGTATTGCTCTTATAATTATAATCATTTGCAAGTGGCAAATAATTTCTACTTTGTGGCATAGAAAATGTCGCTAATACATTGTTTAGTTTAAAATTATCAAATTTATTTGCTATTTTTAGTGATGATTTTGCAAGTTTTAAAGTTCTTTGATGATTGTTATAAGCTAAATTACCAATGATTTTTGAAATAGCTCCTTGACTTGCTTTTCTATACTTTAAGCTAAAATCAGCAAAATTTATCCCTAAAGGACAAACCATAGAGCAAACCCCACAGGCTGCACAGCTAGTATCTACATAAAAATTATAAAGCTTTTTCATCTCTTTTAATTTTTTCTTACTATCAGTATCGTTTAAACTTTCTAAGCTTTTCATTTCTTTAAGCACCGCAATTCTTTGTCTTGGACTTAAAGTAAATTCATTTGAAGGACAAAATCTTTCACAAAATCCACATTCCATACATAAATTTAGAGCTTCATCAACTAAGCTTGGATTTTTTATATTCTTTTTATAAATATCTTTATCTTTTGTAATGATTACATCAGGATTAAAGATATTATCTTTATCAAAAATCTCTTTTATTTTGCAATTAATCTCATAAGCTTTTTTGCCCCACTCAACTTCTACAAACGGAGCAACCATTCTTCCTGTTCCATGCTCTGCTTTAATACTTCCACCATAGCTTGCTACTACGATTGACATCTTTTCAACTAATTTTGCAAAATTATCAAATTCGTTTTTATCATTTAAATTAGGCGTAATAATAAAGTGAATATTTCCAGCTAGTGCATGACCGAATATTATTCCATCAAAGTCAAATTCTAAAAATAAATTCTGAATTTCTTTAATACCCTTTGCTAAATCTTTTACTTCAAAGCAAACATCTTCAGTAATTACCGTTGCATTTGGCTCTCTTTTACTTGCTGCAATAGGTAAAAGTGCTTTTCTAATCTTCCACCATAAATCATATTCATTTTTATCTTTAGAAAAATAAGATTTATAAGTTTTATTACTAAGCTCTTTAATCTTTTTTATATTTTCATCTAAGATATTTTCTTGATCACTTTCGGTTTGAATTAAAACACAGGTATAACCTTGCTTAATATCACTTAAAAGCTCTTTTAATTCATCATAACTACTTGCTGCATTTAAACTTGCATAATCCATAATCTCAGCCGAGTTTATAAAATCACATTTTGCAAATTCACTAATAGTATTTGCTGCATCTTCTATATTTAGGAAAAATAATAAAGCACAGGCTTTGTAAGGTAAATCATCAATAGTTCTTAACCTTGCTTTACTAACAAAACCTAAAGTCCCTTCACTTCCTATAAATAAATGAGCCAAAATATCTATCTCATCATCATAATCAACAAAGGCATTTAATGAATATCCTGTGGTATTTTTTATCTTAAACTTACGCTTTATAAGATTATTTAATTCCTCGTCATTTCTAATTTGATTTTTAAGCTCTTTTAATTCATTTAATAATTTTGCATGAGATTTTTTAAAATCACTCACACTTTTAGCATCAGCAGTATCTAAAATAGTGCCATCATTTAAAATCACTCTAATACTATTTAAAGTCTTATAAGAATTATCCTTTGTCCCACAGCACATACCACTTGAATTATTATTGATTATTCCGCCTATTAAAGCTGAATTAATTGTAGCTGGATCAGGTCCGATTTTTTTAGAAAGCGAGCTTAAAGCCGTATTTGCATGAACGCCAACAACCCCACAGCCAAGTGTGATTTCATCTGCATTTTTGCTTATATTTATTTCTTTAAAAGCATATTTAATAACAACCAAAACGCTATCAGTAGAACTTTGACCGCTAAGACTTGTGCCAGCTGCACGAAAATTTAGCGGAGTTTTATATAGATTTGCTAAGCGAATGATTTCTTTAATCTCTGCTTCACTCTTAGCGATTACTACAATTTTTGGAACATATTTATAACAAGACGCATCAACCCCATAAGCAAAACATCTAAGATAATCATTAAAAATCCTATCTTTAAAAATATACTTTGCTTCATTAAAAAACATTTCATAATTATTCATAAATCCTCCTAAATAAAGTTAGTGTTATAATAAAATAATTTATTTAAAAGAAAGGAAAAATAATGCTTACAACTTTTATTATTTTGGCAATAATTTTATCTATTGCTATTGGTTATGTAACAAAGCTAAATATAGGTATATTTGCAATGATTTTTGCATATATCATAGGTGCATTTTTTATGGATTTAAAACCTAAAGAAATCATTGCATTTTGGCCTATTTCTATATTTTTTGTTATATTTGCAGTTTCGCTGTTTTATAACTTCGCAAGTGTAAATGGAACACTAGAAAAACTAGCAGCATTTCTAATCAAAAAATTTGAAAATTATCCTTATTTTTTACCTTATGCTATATTTTTAGTATCTGCATTAATTGCTGCTATGGGTGCTGGATTTTACAGCGTGCTAGCGTTTATGGCTCCTATTACATTTTTACTATGTGAAAAAACAGGGCTTGATAGAGTTGGCGGGGCAATGGCGATTAACTATGGAGCTTTAGGCGGGGCAAATTTTCCAACTTCACAAAGCGGAATAATATTTCGTGGTTTGATGCAAAATGCTGGGATTAGTCAAGAAGTAGCGTTTAATGATGCGTTTGTGATATTTTTATTTACATTTATTTTGCCTATTTTTGTGATTACATTTTTTGTTTTAAAAGCTAAGAAAAACAATGTAAAAATAAACCTTTTAGATGAAGTAATAACCTTTGATAAAAAACAAAAAACAACACTTATTTTAATGGTTTTAATGATGTGTTTGGTGCTTGTTTTTCCACTACTTCACATAGCTTTTCCTAATGCTAAAACAATAAGTTTTATAAACTCAAAAATAGATATAGGACTAATTGCAATCATTTTTGTAGCTATATCTTTGCTTTTAAAATTAGGCGATGAAAAAAAGGTAGTAGCTCTTATTCCTTGGGGAACTTTGATTATGATTTGCGGGGTTGGGATATTAGTAAGTATTGCTACAAAAGCTGGAGTTATAAATCAATTATCAGGCTTTGTAGAAACTAATGTTCCTAAAATTATTATTCCTATAATGATGATGATAATAGCTGCTATTATGTCGCTATTTTCTAGCACATTAGGTGTGGTTACTCCTGCACTTTTCCCACTTGTGCCTACTTTAAGCCTTGCTAGTGGATTTAGTGAAGTTGTGCTTTTTACTTGCATAGTAATTGGAGCTCAAGCAAGTGCGATTTCTCCATTTAGTTCTGGTGGCTCACTTGTGCTTGGTGCTATTTCAAATGAGCATAAAGATAGCTTATTTAAAGGCTTGATTGTTAAGGCTATACCTATTGGTTTTGTTGCAGCGATTATTGCTGGAATTGTTGTTATGAATATTTTTTAAGGAGGAATTATGTATATAGATACTCATGCTCATATTTTTAGAGCGAACGAAAGTGCTGCTAAAGTAGTTAGATATGTGCCAAATTATGACGCAAGTGCTAAAGAATACTTGGCTAATTTAAAGGCTTTTAATTTTTCTTATGGGGTTTTAATCCAGCCTAGTTTTTTAGGTGTTGATAATTCTTATTTATTAAATGCACTTGAAAATGATAACCTAAGAGGTGTTGTGGTGATAAGCCCAAACAATATGAATGATTTAATGCATGAAAAAGTTTGCGGACTAAGGCTTAATCTAATAGGAAAAGATAAGCCTAATTTTAATGATTATAAAGATGTTTTAGCGTATTTAAAAGAAAGCAAAAAACACATAGAATTACATAAAGAGCTAGATAAATTACTCTTAGTTATTGAAGATTTAGCTAAATATGATGTAAAAATTATGATAGACCATCTTGTAAGACCTAGTAAAGATACATTTAAATTATTAGATGAGTTTAGTAATTTCAAAGATTTAGATATTTATTTTAAGGTAAGTGGTTTTTATAGATTAGATAATGATTTGGCGTTTAGCAAAGATGTTTTTGATAAATTAAAAGATATATTTAGTATAAAACGCTTTGTTTATGGAAGCGATTGGCCACATACAAACTATGAAAACTTAATAAACTACGAAAAAGCTTTTAATGATTTTTGTTTTGTTGCAGGCGAACATAAAGACATCATCTTAAAAGATAACGCTAAAGAACTCTTTTTTATTTAAATAAGCTTAGGAATTTCGTTTTGAAATTCCTATTTCAAATTCTTTAAAAAATTATTTAAATTAAGCACAAAATACTTTTATAATTTAAGTTAAAGTTAAGAATGGGGGGGGGTATAATGCTTTTTTAATTTTTTAAAAGGAGTTCTTATGTCTTATGTAGAACAGGTTTTAGGCGCAGATGAGAGCGTTGTTATGAAGGCAAAGGTTAGTATTTTTGCTTTTTTAGGTGATTTTTTTGCTATTTTAGTTTTAGCGATTTTAAGTGTTAGTATTCATCCTTTTATTGCTATATTTATTATCTTTCTTTTGCTTCGTATGTTTGTAATTATTACAACAACAGAACTTGCTTTAACAAATAAAAAAGTTATAGCAAAATTTGGCTTTATTAGAAGAGATACAATAGAACTAAGATTAGAAAAAATAGAAAGCATTAGAGTTGGTCAAGGAATTCTTGGTAGGATTTTTAATTACGGCACAATATTTATAAATGGTGCTGGTTCATCTGCGCCAATTCCATTTATCGGAGCACCGATTAATTTTAAAAGAAGTGTAGATGAGTATATAGAAAATAAATTATCAAAATAAGCCCTATTTCTAGGGCTATTTTTTAAAACGAATATCTTAAAGTTCCGTTTATATTGTAGTTTGTATTATACTTACCACTAAATGTTTTTTCAGCATCTAAGCTAAACTTAGTATTATTTCCTAAGTTAAAATTAGCTCCTACACTAGCAAATCCACGACTATCTTTAAAGCCTTTTTCAACTCTTTTTGTTACACCATCACTTAGTGTTATAGTAGGAGTTTTGTTTAAATCAAATGCCCCACCAACGCTAGCTCTTAAACCAAAGCTATCATTAATATTTGCACCAGCACTTAAAGCAACTTTAGCTGCACTCATAAACTTACCTTCGCTTTTTAAAGTAACTTTATCATTACCTTTTAGATTAGCCATAGGAATATAGCCAACGATTAGCTCAGCACTAGGCTCAAGATAAAAATCACTTCCCATTCTATATCCAGCTTCAACACTTCCTAAGAAACCACTTCCGCTATCTTTTAAATCGCCTAACCATACATTATCTTTAAATGTAGATTTATGATGAGTATATCTTGCAGTCGCATCAATATATAAGCCATCATTACCAACTAAACTAACATAAGCACCAAAGCCGTGATTTTTAACCTTTGAATCGCTTGAATTGCTTGTATTTTGACCTATATTTGCCATTACACCTGTATAAAGTTCGCCGTAATTTGTGCTAGTTTGTTTATCTGCACCAAATTGCACTTCATAATACTTAATCTTAGCATTATCAATCTTGCCAACTCCACCGAAATTCCTAATCCAAATTCCAGCGTTTTTGCCATTATTATTTCTTAGTTCGCCCATTCTTTTGTTTAGATTATTCCATTCGCTAACATAAGAATAATAAGTTTGATTTAGCATATTTTTTGCATCTTTTAATGCCTTTGTATTAGCACCCTTTAAAGTAAGCTCAATTTCATTGCCATTTGCTGAAGAGTTTTCTACTTTTACAGCTTCTTCAATTGCTGCATTTTTAATATCTGTTTGTGCTTCTTCAATTGCTTTATCAAGGCTTGTTTCATTTGCTACAATCTTGCTTGTATCATTTGCAGTATTGTTTGCCTTTGCCATTACCTCATCACTTGCGGTTCCTTTTGCAACATCGCTTGCATTTTGAGCAATTGCTCCTACGCTTGAACTTGCATTATCTAAGATACTCTTATCAGCACCACTTTTGCTATCAGCACTAAAATTATCACTTGTCTTACTAGCATCAGCCCTACTTGCAACTGCATTAACAGGATTTGCTACTACTGAATAATAAATATAATCGCCATCAGTTTGCTTTAATGTCCCGCTTAAGATATTTTTCTTATCTAGCGAATATACACTTAGCCCATCATAAACACCGATTTTTGTTACGAAATTTTCAGCGTTTGCTGTGCCAGCTCCAACCTTTAATAAAGCTAATGGTAGGTTTGCTAGATTACTTGCATCGGCTTTGCCATTATTTACACTTAAGCCAAGTAATCCTATTTCGTTATTTGCTCCACTTGTGCTATTTCTTGCAATCATTGTGCCAAGGAATGTATTGTTTGTGCCACCCATAATAAATGTATTATTGCTTGCATTTAAATCATTTGCTAAAATTCTACCTGTAATCTTAGAGCCGTTTGCATTTAACTTATCTGCTTTTATATCACCAAATACAATAGCGTTATTTAGATTAATGCTTGAACCTTTTGAAATAGGGTCTTTATAAAAATTAGTAGCACTTACACCACTTGCCATTACACCAGTAGTTAAATCATCGCTAATATCAGCATTACCTATAACTTGACCTTTAATAGCTGAACTAGTAATGTTTATATTTTTTGCTTGTAAAAGTGTAGTATTAGCACTCTTATCTAATTTATAAGCACTCTCAATTCCTGTTAAGCTTAGATTATTTGAAGCTGCGATATTAGCGTTATAGCTAATCTCTCCGTGATACACTCCAGCTTCTTTATCTAGCCTTTCTACATCTTCAACAATTCCGCTTAAGCTTAGATTTTTAGTTTTAACATCTTTATCAAACACTGAGCTAACAGCATTTATTGAGCCGTAGTTTATAACGCTTTCTCCAAATAATGCTTTATTTGCATTTACATTAAACTCTGCGTCTTTTTTATTTGCTCCGTGTGTAAGATTATCAATAACTGCATTTTTAAGAGTAATTGTTTTAGAGCTTGTAGCTTTATCGTTTGCTATGATTCCTTCTGCATAAGTATTTGTTAGGCTTATATTTCCATCATTTACATTGATATTTTTAAATCTTGACATTGTATTAATTGCATCATCATCTTCAATATAATTAAATGCAGGATTTAAACCACTTTTATCAGCTTTATCGGTCAATAAATTTCCTAAAGCATTTAAATCACCCTTAGCAATATTTACATCACTTGCAAATTCTGTGTTATTAGCATTTAAATTACCTTCTGTAATATAAACACCACCTGTATTTTCAAAACTGCTAACAATAGTATTTATATCGCCTTTAGCAACCCTAACAACCCCAGTTCCTTTCATTTCAAAACCAGTTGTATCAATACCGCCATTAGCTATCAAATCTCCTGATATTAAGTCTTCACTATCTACATATTTTAAAGCGTCTTTATAAAATGTTGTGCTATCAACATCATGAGAATTTGAAGTTGCTGCTTTAATAAGTGGTAAGAAATTTTCTTCATTTCCCATTATCTCATCAAGTTTCTTCATATCTTCAGCACTTGCTATTTTTTCACTATTTAAAAGACTTGCGAAATGCTTATTCGCTAATTCTTTTTGATGAGCTCCACTTATGAATTTTCCTTCTGTTTCTACATTACCATTTATTTTTGTTCCATAGATTTCTATATCGCCTTTACTCTTAACTCCGTTTTGAATGTCTGAAAGAATAAATCTAGCTTTGCCGTTTTGATTATCAATAGCACCCTTAAAAGTAGTATTAAAACCATAGAATGAATTATTTGCACTTGCTTTAGTATTTGCTGTAACTTTACCGCCGATTACAGCTGTTTCAAATTTAGCTAAATTAGAGCTTGTTATATCTCCACCATATAAATCACTTGTTTGTTTTCCATGTGGAATACTAGGCTCTCTTGCTATAAGTGGCTTATCATTTCCAACTGGTGTTCCCATTACATATAAATCTTTAGCACTTACGCTACCATTCACATCAGCATCAAGTAAAATTACATCTCCATTTCCACTAATAGCTACACCACTACTACTTTCAATAGCACCTTCATCTAAAACAAATAAATCATTATTCTCAATTGTAGTTCCTAAAGATTTAATCTCTATATTTGATACATGCAAACCACTATTGTTTGTAATTTTTTTACCTTCTGCAAGATCTACTTGAATTCCATCAATCAAACCATTGATTTTGTAGTTTTTATTTAAACTTAAAAGTTTTTTAAAAAAACCTACTTTTTCTTCTGTAAATTGTGGGTCAATTAAGGCTTGATTAAAATCAACTAAGCTTTTATTATTTGTAAAACTACCTGTTAAAACATGTTCTTTATGAACACCACCACCTTCATGGTCTAATAAAAACGCTCCATTATTTACAATATCACCTGTAATTTTTTTAAGACCCATGTCTTCTTGAAAAGTTGCTTTTCCGTAGTTTTTAATAGTAATATTTTCAGTAATATCACTTGTAATTTTGTAGTAGTCTTTCTCAGCTTCTGCGTGAGTAGCTTTGTTTAACTCTAAAGCGTTTAAGCTAGTGCTTAAGATTAATGCACTTGCAACTAATGAGAGCTTAAATACCCCCCCCCGTTTTGTGTCTTACCATGACATCTCCTTAAAATAAATTTTTGCTTAAAGCAAGGCTTAATCTTAGTAAATAGTTTTTTAAAATTTGCTTAAAATTTATCGCAAATATTTAATTCAATTTCTATTTTTTTTTTTTTTTTTTTTTTTTTTTTTTTTTTTTTATAAATTTTTTT